>CAJPTS010000013.1 GCA_905373625.1 Bacteroidia bacterium | reverse complement strand
CCTACAAACTCAAAACACACTTTTAACTCTTAACTTTTAACTGTTTGTCGTACCTCGTACCTGTTTCCTTTCTCGCCTTTTGTCTCTAAAGAAGCTAGCTTCCCAATCTTGCGTATCTTTGCCACTAGGAATTTACGTGAGGTGAGGAGATGAAGAAGTATCGGCAGTACGCCACGCTCAATTTATCGGAAGTGGCGCAGGAGGTTTTAACGACATGGGATCAAATTCAGGCTTTTGCAGCAAGTGTTAAGTTGCGAGAAAACGCTCCCTCCTACGTATTTTTTGAAGGACCTCCGTCTGCGAACGGATTGCCTGGTATTCACCATGTTATGGCGCGTACCATTAAGGATGCTATCTGCCGTTATCGGACGCAGAAGGGCTACCGCGTAGAGCGTAAAGCGGGTTGGGATACTCACGGTCTGCCAGTAGAACTCGGTGTGGAAGCTATGCTAGGCATCACGAAAGAGGATATTGGCAAAAAAATCACCATTGAAGAGTACAATCAGGCGTGCCGCAAGGAGGTGATGAAATACACCGATAAATGGCGGCAGCTGACCGAACGAATGGGCTACTGGGTAGATCTCGATCACCCCTATGTAACCTATCATACGCAGTATATAGAGACACTATGGTGGTTGCTTAAAAAGCTCTACGAAGGTGGCTATCTGTACAAGGGGAAAACCATTCAACCCTATTCGCCTGCAGCGGGTACGGGGTTGAGTACCCACGAGCTCAATCAGCCTGGTTGTTATCGCGACGTGAGTGATACGACCGTGGTCGGTATGTTCCGCGTTTTAGACAACAACGCACCCGCCTCTTATGACGGTCGTCCCCTCTACATCCTAGCGTGGACTACTACGCCTTGGACACTCCCTTCCAATACAGCCTTGGCGGTGGGTAAAGAGATAGAATACCAATACATCGAGACGCTCAATCCTTACACCAATGAACCGTGTGTTGTCATCTTGGCGCTTCCACGTGTAAATGCTTATTTCAAGGCGGAGGGACAAGATAAACCCTTAGTTGCGCCCGAAAATGCGAAAGCCCCCCTCCCGTGGCGTGTACTTAAACAGGTAAAGGGGGCTGAACTTGTCGGTCTCGCTTATCAACCACTGTTTAGTTGGATCAAGCCACGAGGTGATGCCTATCGGGTGATCCCTGCCGATTTCGTTACCACAGAGGACGGTACGGGAATAGTACATATAGCGCCTACTTTCGGTGCTGATGACGCGCGCGTTGCAAAGGAACAGGGTATTGTAGGCATGGAGCTGCAAGCGAATGACGATGACATTGCCCCGATGGTAGATAGAAAAGGGCGTTTCTATTGCTTAGAAGATCTGTCAACAGATTACATCGTGCATTACGTAGATCGCGCTGAGTATGAGAAATGGGCTGGGAGATATGTAAAGCCTTCGTACACTGCGGCTGACGATCCGAAGGGGGGCGAGTTAGATATTGACCTTTGTGTAGAACTCAAGAAGCGTGGTTTAGCCTTTCGTATAGAAAAACATGTGCACAGCTACCCGCACTGCTGGCGTACGGATAAACCAGTGTTATATTATCCACTAGACTCGTGGTTCATACGTACCACGGCTTTTCGCGATCGGTTACTTGCACTCAATGATACGATAGACTGGCATCCGGAGAGTACAGGTACGGGGCGCTTCGCCAAATGGTTAGAAAACCTCGTAGATTGGAATCTGTCGCGCTCGCGTTTCTGGGGTACGCCGTTACCTATTTGGGCTACTTCTGACCGCAAAGAATTGAAATGTATCGGCTCTATTGAAGAGCTGCGCGCCGAATGTGAAAAGGCTGTAAAAGCGGGCATAATGTCTACCAATCCCCTAGAGGCATTTAAGGTGGGCGACTTTTCTGATCAGAACTATGGCACGGTAGATTTGCATCGCCCGTACGTAGATAACATAATACTCGTCGCTTCAGACGGACAGCCTATGTATCGAGAACCAGATCTCATTGACGTGTGGTTTGATTCGGGGGCGATGCCCTATGCGCAGTGGCATTATCCGTTTGAGAATAAGGAGCATTTTGATTCGCACTTCCCCGCAGATTTTATTGCTGAGGGTGTAGATCAAACACGAGGCTGGTTCTTTACGCTTCACGCCATTGCAACGATGATCTCGGACAGTGTGGCGTTCAAGCACATTATATCAAATGGCTTGGTGCTTGACAAGGTTGGGAACAAGATGAGCAAACGCTTGGGTAATGCCGTTGAACCCTTTCGTGAACTCGAAAACAAAGGTGCGGACGCCGTACGCTGGTATGTGCTTACCAACTCTGCTCCGTGGGATAACCTGAAGTACGACTCTGCGGGGGTTGACGAGTGTGTGCGCAAATTCTTCTCTACATTACATAATACGTACTCCTTTTTTGCTCTTTACGCCAACGTAGATAACTTCGATTGGCAGAGTACGCCGATTCCTGTAAGCGAACGTCCTGAGCTTGACCGTTGGATACTCTCACGTCTGAATACATTGATTCGCGAAGTAGATCAGGCTTATGAAGGGTATGACCTCACTCGTGCAGGTCGACTTGTACAAGATTTCGTTACCGAACACCTGAGTAATTGGTACGTGCGGCTGAGTCGGAAGCGTTTCTGGGGAGGCGGGCTCACTCCAGACAAAGTGGCAGCTTATCAAACTCTCCACCAGTGTTTGCGTGTTGTGGCGCAACTTATAGCACCCATAGCTCCTTTTTACGCCGACCAGCTCTTTGGTGACCTTATGCTGGCAGAACAAAAAGATGTGTCGTCTTGCGTACACCTTGCTGATTTCCCTACGGTGCAAACCGAACTCATAGACTCGGAGCTAGAAGAGCGTATGTCGCTTGCACAATGTTTTACCTCCATGGTGTTGGCGTTGCGTAAAAAGATCGGTATAAAAGTACGTCAACCGCTTAGCCGAATCATGATTCCGGTACTCAATGCCGATTTTGAGAATCGCCTTCGTTCAGTAGAGCAGTTGCTCCTCAATGAAGTGAATGTAAAGCAGTTGGAATACTTAGACCCAGTCAATACGGTGTTGGTAAAACGTGTAAAGCCCGATTTTAAGGCTCTCGGACCTAAATTTGGGAAGAGTATGAAAGACCTCGCCAAGGTTCTACAAGATTTACCCCAGTCCGAAATTGCCAAATGGGAACAGGAGGGCGTGCTTACGGTAGTACTGAATAATGAGTCCTACCAAGTCTCGACACAAGACGTAGAGATAGCCCCCGAGGATATACCAGGTTGTCTCGTAGCTTCGGAGGGCGTGCTTACCGTAGCTCTAGACTATGAGCTTACTACACCACTGCTCGAAGAGGGTATTGCGCGCGAGTTCGTTAATCGTATTCAGAACCAAAGAAAAGAGAATGGGTATGAGGTCTCTGACCGAATAAAGCTCATGCTTGCGGGCGAGAAAGCGACTTTAGAGGCTTTAGAACGCCATAAAGAGTACATTCAGACGCAGACTCTTTGTGTGCATTTTGAGCTACAAGATGCTCCCACAGAAGGCGCTTTAGTCGTTGATTTGGGCTCTCCGTACGGCGAAGTACAGGTGGGCATAGCGCGTATCTAGCACTCGTCTTTATTACAACCTCCAAATTTCACTCTTTTGGCTACTACAAAGCGTCGTACGGTTTGGCTAGGTGTTGCCCTAGTACTCCTGATACTTGTCTTAGATCAGGTGCTTAAGTTTTGGGTAAAGACTCACATGTCTATTGGTGAGGAGATTTTACTACTTGGCAAATGGGCACGGCTCACGTTTGTTGAAAATTCTGGCATAGCCTTTGGTATTAAGCCAGGTAACTCGGGGCTCAAGGTTGTATTAAGTGTGCTACGAATAGTCTTTGTCGGAGGGCTTTGTTATTTGGCACACACTCTTGTTCGGCGCTCTTCTGCCCCGCGCGGTGTCTACTTTGCTCTGCTTGCCATCATAGCAGGAGCGTTAGGTAATGTGATCGATGGTACGTTCTATGGTGTGCTTTTTTCTAGTAGTGAGGGGACAATGATAATCGGCGATAGTGTCGTGCCCACCGTTGCTACTTTTTTGCCCGAAGGAGGGGGCTATGCACCGCTTTTACAGGGGAAGGTGGTAGATATGTTTTACTTCCCAATCATCGATTTCTACTGGCCCGATTGGATGCCCTTTCTTGCAGGACGGCATTTTGAGTTCTTCCAACCCATCTTTAATCTAGCCGATGCGGCTATTACGGCGAGCGTCTTTTACTTGATTCTCTTTCAACGAAAGTACTTGTTTGGAATTTCACTTAACTTTAAGTCCAAGAAATAATAGAGCGATGAAAATCTTAAAACCCATTCTCATCATCCTGCTTCTCATCTTCGTGTTCATGCTTTTCCGAGGATGTAGCGCGTACAACAAAATGGTTAAACTTGACGAGACGGTCTCGCATCAGTGGGGGCAGGTTAACAACTCCTACCAACGCCGTGCCGACCTTATCGCCTCTCTGGTCTCCACTGTCCAAGGGTCAGCCTATTTTGAACAAGGTACTTTGACAGAAGTCATAGAGGCGCGTGCCAAGGCTACACAGGTCACCATAGATGCCTCCAAGCTTACCGAGGAAAACGTTAAGAACTTCCAAGTGGCGCAAGGCGAATTAAGTGGTGCTCTCTCGCGCCTCTTAGTCACCATGGAGCGTTATCCCGACTTGAAAACCACGCAGCAGTTCCAAGATATTTTGGTGTCATTAGAAGGAACTGAGAATCGGATCAACCAAGCTCGTAACGAGTACAACGGTACGGTAAAGGAGTACAATACGTACATTCGTCGTTTCCCGCAGCTTATCTTTGCCGCCATGTTCGGTTTTGATAAGCGGGGATATTTTGAAGCGGACGCAGGAGCTGAGAAGCGCGTAAATATTGATTTCTCTGATCTGAAACGCAAGCCCAGTAATGCTCAGCCACAGGCTGTAGAATCTACCAAGCCACCTGTACAGCCCGAAGAACCTGTGCACCCCGTTCCTGCAACACCTGAAGAGTAAAATCAAATATGTTCTTTTAGGGGTGAGGCGCGCCTCGCTCCTTTTTTTATATACTTTCTGTAGGGTATAAGAAATGTCTTCTATAATAGTTTGGCTAATCATCGTAGTAATAGGTGCGACGCTTTCTATCGTGAATAAAAGAGTACAAAAAGCCAAAAAACATGAGATTCCGTCAGCTTCTGCCACGGAGTTGGAGGATATGAGTGACCTCATTGACTTGGTATCCCCAGAAGAACAATCCAGTCTCTACGAGGCTATGCTACGTGCTCAGATGTCTGTAAACGAGCAGAGTGATGAGTCTGAGCAATTTGAAGAGGGCTTTGCACCTGAATCTGAAGGTTCTTTTCGTCGCTTCTATGCTGATGCAGAGCGTGAAGGTGAATTAGAATCTCGTTATTCGTTTGCTGAGCAGGAAGGCGTGAGTTCTATTAGCGATGCTGCGCGCCGTACCGCTGAGCTAACCGAACGCCATAGTAGCTCTACCACGTTTGCCCTCTTTATACTCCCCAACGGTCAGAGATTTAACTTACAAACGGCAATGTATTACGATGTGATTTTACATCGCCGTACAAGCGGATTGTTTGCACTTCGCAACTTTCGCAAAGTATAATATGCTACGGTAGGAAAAGCAACCTTTGTATTTTTCCGCCGTACCCACTTCAAGGCTAAATGATAATAGAAATGAAAAGAATAGTAAGCTTGTTCCTTTTCTCTTTGCTCGGTCTGGTCTCGCTGACCAGTGCCAAAGATGTGATCCGCAAAGACGACCTCGAAACTTTTATGAAGAATCCGCTCTATGTGGTTCTTGATAACAACCCCATGTCAGAATGGAGTCTGAAGATACGCGAGGCGGTGGAGAAGGGTTGGACGCTCACGAAGTACCAGTTTATAAATGATACGGAATTTGAGAAGTTACGTGGCGATATGGATAAGTCCTTTCTAGTGCGTATACAAATTCGTTTCCCCGATGATAAGGTACGCGCATTCTACAGTTTTATGACCTTTACGAATGGGGCGGCAGTAAAGGAGGTGGCTGATATGCCCGAGGTTTGCTCTTTGCCTTTGGGGTATGATGCCGTAAATCAGGACAGCTGGAGCTACAAATTGCTCGGCTTTGTGCGCTTTGCACAGAACCATATCAAATTGATCTATGATAACCCGACCCTAATATCTTCCAATCCGTTAGATTATTACAATCGGAATATCCCCGACTTGAAGGATAAGGAGATCTGGATGGTTGAAAAGGACATTGCTCCCGATATGCGTGCCATTGCTAAAATACGCGATGCGTATAAAGGCGTAGTGCGTATTGTAAAGCCAGAGGATATTGAAAACGCCATCGCCGAAAAGAAGGACAACGTTGTTTATTTACATAAGGTCGGACCAGAAGGTACGCGTATGCAGGCACGTATATACAAAACGTTGATTGGGGCTGCCGATGACCGCATTTACTATTTTGACTATCATATGATGAGCAAAAGTAAAGGCGACGGCTTCATTAAGAAAGATTTTAAGCGGATTAGCAAAAGATAGTTTGCTGAATATATAGTAGAAAGAGGGTGTGTCAAATTCCTATTTTGACACACCCTCTTTATGTGAGTGCAGAATGCATAAAATGCAAGGCGCTGCAAATGAGTGAGAAGGAGAGTACTGATGTGTGTTACCGCCCTCGAATTTCTAAAGCAACACTGCCGTTTGTGTATTATGATACACCGTCTTGCCGCTATACATTCCGCTGGTTAATAAGGTTTACAATCACCTTTAGCATTGTGTCTTTTTCCTCTGTACGGCTTTCTGCAATCAGGAGTGTTAAGGCAACTAATGTACCGTCTGAAATGCGTTTTCTACCGTCAGATGTATACAGGAGTTTATTTTTCTCCATAAACCAAAGAAATAGCGTTGCTGCAATTCGTTTATTTCCGTCGCTAAACGAATGGTTTTTCACTACCAAATAAAGTAGGATAGCCGCCTTTTCTTCTACTGAAGGATATAGGTCTACCCCATCAAAAGTTTGATAGAGTTGACCGAGGGTACTTTTGAACGAATCGTCTTTCTCGTGCGCAAACCACCGATTGGCGCCGAACCTCACCTTTAGTTGTTCTATCGCCGCCATAGCCTCCTCATAAGTAGCTCTGAATAACTCTTCGTTTGTCGTTTCTTCTACCGTTAGATTCTGATAATCGTAGCGGTCTAGCGTATCTAACGCATAGGTATAATCTACGACCAACGAAAGGAGGGCATCTGTTTCTTCAGTTCCGCCATCTTCGCAAATGTGCCGTGTGCGCTCAAGGATCTCAACGAGATTTTTCAAATCTTCGTAGTGCTGTAGCAAATGCTCTTGGTTTAGCACGTACCCCTTAAGGAGGTATTCGCGCAAAAGCTTAGTTGCCCATTTACGGAAGGCTACACCTCGTTTGGCATTAACTCGATAACCAACCGAGATAATCATATCCAAATTATAATAACGGATATTTCTTGTAACCAAACGATTACCTTCTTTTCGAACTTGTGCATTTTTTGCACATGTTCCCTTCATGTCTAGTTCTCCACTATTATAGATATTGGAAATATGCTTTACAATTACCGATGGATCGGTCTGAAACAGTTCAGCCATTTGTGCCTGTGTAAGCCATACAGACTCGCCCTCGAGGCGGACGTCTAGGGCTATCGTACCATCGGGGGCTTCGTATAAAACTAGGGGGGATTCTTGTGCCATCTCGATAATTATCTAAGCTTCTGACGGCAGAGCAAATTTGCAACGTCAGACAATAGGGATATGCTTCCTATCGGAATTTATTAACGCACAAAACAAGGATTGTGTTGCGTGTATTCGTGCAATCAATAAGAAGCGCGCGTCGCACAATTTAAGCCACTATCCGTGGCTTAGTGGTGGTTTTATATACTAAGACCTTTTTATGCGGCTTATTGCGCAAAGAAAAAGGCGTTTAGCTCGTATATATCGTCTGGTGTGAAACTATTATTGCCTGTAAAATAGTCGTCCACCGTGCGGATGACCTCGTCAAAGGAAATGTAGCCGTCGCCGTCAGCATCTACCGTACGGAATTTATCGGGTATAGATGCTCCCTTTTCGAAGGCAAAGGCATACTCCCAAATCGGCGCAATGGGGATAATTTTCATCTTTGAACGTAAAACAGGTGGCAGCGACAAGTGGGGGAGTGTGCGTCCTGCATCTGATAGTTCTACGCCGTCGTCGTCAACGGGCGTGTTATAGGATGTCGAGGGCTCTTTATCGCGGACATCCCAAACGCCATCAGCGTCATTATCAAATGGGCAACCGACGGAGTCTACTGGAGTATTCGGGGGCGTATCGGGACACTCGTCCAGCTGATCAAATACGCCATCGTTGTCTTGATCTGCAAAGAATACCTCGTAGTCGAAGTCTTCGATGTCTGCAAATACCCTGTCAACTATGAAAGATTCGGCTTGTGAGAAGAGATCGAGGTGCAACGACAGTCCCGTATAAAGGAACATGTCGTGGAATTTGCTTGCCTTGTAGTTGTAGCGTTTGGCTACGTCTGCATTAAAACCGTCGAGCAGATCGGTAAGCGAGTAGTGTAAGGAGGTATTAACGCGGCAATAGACACGATCAGACAGATAGATATCTACCCCGAACTCTGCGGGGAAGACGGCAGTTACGGGGGGCACGCTCTTAAATTCAAAGAGGTTTGAATGTTTGAGGTCGGTCTCAAAGACATTATCCATACGTACGGGGAGTGCCGTATGGGCAAGTGGATCGTTCTGTGGTAGCAGACGGACAGTCCCGTCGTTCCAGAAGTGATAAAAGTTCCCTTGTGCGTCTTTGTAGTTGTTTTTAGGCGTGAAGAGCAGTATACCAGCACCTAACGATACGTATGGGCGTACCATTTTCCGAGTGCCAAGGAACTGCCAGAAGTTGTATTCCACGCTTGTTGCGATCTCTATAATCTCTGTTTGAAAAGAGGAATTCGGATACCAGAGTTTATTATCTATTTTGGGGAGCTGAAGAGTATTCATGCGCAAGGACTTGGCATAATCCTGCCCTTCCAGAGTGCCATAAAGGACTGACACGTTGAGCTTAATTTGTTTTGATTTCCCTAAAAGAGTAGAAACGTTCATTTTGGCAGCCCATGAGCCCAAGAGGGGGCTATCTGCGCCGTAGCGCACGTCGCCCAAAAAGTTAATGATCCCAGCACCGAATCCTACAACGGGGTATTTTACAGGGTTTACCACCTCTACCTCTTGTTCCAACATGCGCGCATAGAAATCTTCTACATCTTGTGCGTGCAGCTTAGCTACTGTAAAAAGAAATAGGGAAAGAAACAGAATCTTTTGGAACAATCGCTTACCCCCCAAATACGCCATCCCGATACAAGCCTTTCAGAGTGATTTTCAATTCTATCTTTGGTTGCAAAACATGTTCTACCGATACCAACGCTGCGAAGTAATCATAAGCGCTTCTTGTACCGTGATACGTTTCCCGTTGTTATAGGCGGCGACAAAAGCATCGCGGATCGGGGTTGTATTCCAGACCTCTACACGATAATCGCGCGCCTGTTTATACTCCTTAAATGAGCCGACCGAATATTTATACCACCCCTCGTGTCGTTCGGTACGTACGTCGGCATGCAAAGAGAGGCGACGGAAATACCGATTGATGTCTATGGGGCGGTGACCTGCTGCCACTTGTACACGATAATAGACACCAGCCTCGGGCGCTAAAAGGAAGTTATCCATAGATGTTGCTCGTGAACTTGAGACAGAAGGGCGTCTAGTGCCCCCCGTACGCATGGGACCAATATCCTGATGTTTTACCTCAAATTCTACACCGCCTTCTGATGGTCCTTGTGGTTCCAAGGTCGTGCCTTCGATACCGTCGTCTTGCGGCGCACGCGCTACAACAAGTTGCGACTCGCGGATCAGATTCTCCAGTTGCGCCTTGGTCATATTTTGGAGACGGACATCGCGTTGCGTAATAGTAATGGTACGTGTCGCTTCGTTTTGTACGAAAGAGAACGAGCCTTGTATCTTAGGTTCGCCCTTTTGTACATTTTTTTCGGGAATTAGGCGGTAGGACACCGTAAACAGTTCGTCGGTAGGCAGCGTCATCCACAAGAATTTCACCACACCGTCCTCGCACGAGAAAATCGCCTCCTTGGTATCTACGGGTTCGGCTGTGTAGCCTTTGGGTAGAATCTCCTCGATTTTTGCAAATTTTTGTGCCTCGCCGCGATTAACAAGGATGCGGATGATATAGTCACCGCCATCGCTGATATAAGTAGGCGTTTCACGTATACAACGCACTTTGAGCGTAGCCAATGTAACGTCGCGCTGCGCGGGGATAGAGGTCTGGTAGTCAGCGAGATCTAGCTGCTTATCAGCATCTACATCAGGCGAAGGCGTAATGACCACTGTACGCGGCGCTATTATGGCTGTTTGCCGAGCATTGTTGGCAATGTAAGCAAGCTCGCCTCCAAGATTGAACGAGCCGCGTAAACGTGGATCTACCTCTACTTTGTAGGAGAACTTTAGTTTTGGCACATTCGGCAGACGCATCCAGACGAATTTTACCTGTTGACCTTCAAAGCGGAAATCGGCGTTCTCGGCATTGCCTGCAACGGCGCGTAGCCCGCGAGGAAGCTCAGCACTGAAGCGTGCAAAACTCTCGCTATCGCCCTTATCTATTGTCACGGACACCTCAAACTGTGTGCCCGCAACGACCTCGGAACTCGTCTCCATCTCGAGCGAGATTGCATCGCCTGCAAATAGCCCTAAAAAGAGGAGTACCAGAGTGTGAAATACAGAGCTCAAACTCTTAAACATGCCCAATCTTTTTCGTTTTACCACGAAAGGTTACAAAACGACGTCGCGTACGGTAACCTGTTGATTGCAAATATACAGTAATCTTGTTTATCCTACAGAAATGCGAAGGGTAACAGATCATCTGGTTGTTTTCTATCTCTCGGCAATGCGAATGGTACAATGACCTGCGTGGCAGTTACTACCGTTGTGCAGAAGAGAAGCAGTAAAAGTTCGTTATTTGTAAGAGAAAGTACTTCCGCCTAGGAATTCGCGCATGATGGAGGTTGGAGGTATGCCTGCTTCTTCCATGGGGGCAAAGACGCGCAAAAAGCGTTGTAGGCGTACGGCTTCGGAGTATTCGGGAACGTCGTTAGGAACTTCCATAAGTATTGCTTCAGCGTTCCGTTTCAGGACATTGAATTCGTAAGGGAGTGCCGAATTAAACATGACGTCAGCCTCTTCTTGGTAGGGGAAGATATTCTTGTCTTCGCCGCGTCGCACACTTGCCCAACGCCGTATGGTATCTACGCCGTTGTAGCCACGGTAGCGGAAGTCGCGTACCATGCGGCGCAAAAGGCGGTTATCTGACGATGCGATGCGGCTACAGCCGTCCAAAGAGATGGAAGTTAATGCTGAAATATATATGCGGAACTTGTCCTCTAGTGCAATGCGAGGCGTGAGTTCAGGATTGAGTGCGTGAATACCCTCAATTACTACCACGCCATTTGGCTCGATTTGTAAGAATGTTCCGTCATAGAATCGTTTCCCAGTCTCAAAAGAGAATTTTGGGAGCTCTACCTTTTCTCCGTTAAGGAGTTTCAGTAGGTCTTCGTTGAATTGGGCGACGTCTAGTGCGCCGAGTGCTTCAAAATCGTATTCTCCCTGTTCGTCGCGGGGGGTATTTTCACGATCCACAAAGTAGTTATCTAACGAGATGAGGTGCGGGTGCATACCTGCCACTCGCAGTTGTACCCCTAGGCGCTTAGAAAAGGTCGTTTTGCCCGAAGAAGAAGGTCCTGCAATGAGTATAATTCTGGGCATCTTGGGGCGCTCTTTTATCTGGTCGGCTATCTGCGCCACCTTCTTTTCATGCAGCGCTTCAGACACACGGATCAGTTCGCCTGCATGACCATTACGGATTTGTGTATTGATTGTGCCCGCATCTTGGATGCCGAGGATGTCTACCCAGTTCTGATACTCACGGAAGATGTCAAACATCTTGTCCTGTACCACGAGCTCCTCGAGCTTCTCCGGATTATTTTGTTGAGGTACGACAAGGAGCATACCCTTGTAGTATTTAACAAGGTCAAACGTGCTAAGATATCCTGTGCTAGGCACGAGTCCTTCGAAGTAGTAATCCCAGATGCCATCGAGCCCGTACAGCGTGGTGTAAAGGCGTGGCCGGCTCTCGAGGAGGCGAACTTTTTCCATATCGCCCTGTCTTGTGAAGATCTCGATGGCGTCAGCTGTGAGGGTCGTACGAGGTTCAAAGGGCACGTCGCGTGCAACAATCTGCCGCATACGTTCTATGAGATCAAAGAGTAAAGGATACTCTAATGCCTTCTTGTAACCAGCTATCTCGCAATAGTATCCGCGGGAGACGGAGTGGTTTACTCGTAGCCGACAGCTAGGCATTGCATCGCGTACGGCTTTTTGCAGCAAGAAAAAAAGCGAGCGGACATACATACGCATACCTGCAAGGTGCGTGATGTCAATAAATTCTACCGTGATGGGGATGAATACTTTGAAATGCAGGTCGCGCAGGCGGTTATTTACCATAGCGCCGAGGATGGGATACCGCAGTCGGATGCCTATCTCATCGGCTAATGCCAAGAGGTCATAGCCAGGCTCTACGTAGTGTCTACTCCCTGTATTTTTGCAAATTATCTCGATCTTCCCTCTAATCATTTTCTCTTTGTCTTTATTATGCTTCTGCAAACAATTTTACGTAAAAATCGGGGGTTTGTGTTACATATACCTACGAGAGAGAAAAATGACAATTGTGTATCTTTGCATATATGCGATGTGGAGAATAGAGTGCAATGGGAGTGAATAAGGTAATTTTACTTGGATATGTGGGTATAGAGCCCGAGGTTCGTTACTTGGAACGTCAGAAGTGTGTGGCGCGTTTGCGCATTGCGACCAACGAGTACTATACGAATGAGCGCGGAGAAACCAACACTATCACCGAGTGGCATACGGTGATCTTCTGGGGCAAGTCTGCCCAAAATGTGGAGAAGTATGTACACAAGGGAACGTTGATCTATGTGGAAGGGCGGTTGCAAACACGATCCTACGAAGATTCTGCGAAGAATAGCCATTATGTGACGGAGATCGTTGCACGTAGTTTTCAAATACTAGATCGTGCTAATACAACCACAAAGCCTACCACGACACCAGAACCAGCTGTTCCTGCAACGCCTATTGCGCTCGAAGACGCTCTTAATGATCCGATCCCGCTTGAAGAAGCGCCCATTCCTTTTTAACTTCTATCGGTCGAACTAAAAAGAAGCGCTGCCGTTTGCTCTTTAAGGCGCGTATGTATGGTTGATTTGTACGCACTTCTCCCCTTAGCTATCCACGTCTCTGCTCCTACGGGAGGAGTACTGCTGGGACTTGCGATCCTCGTATTGCTTATCCTAGGCTCTGGTTTTGTCTCAGGCTCGGAGGCTTCTTTTTTCTCTTTGCATGCCACACAAATCGCCGTTCTCGAAGAACAAAAAGAGAAATACCCACAATATAAGCTCGTACTAAAAATGCTCGCGGCTGAGGAACGGCTGCTTGCAACTATACTCATTGCGAACAACCTGATCAACATCGGGATAGTCATCCTAGCAGCCTATATAACAGATTCGCTCGTATCATTTGAGGATGCCGCGTTAGAAGGTTTTCTCATAAAGGTTGTACTCATTACCCTCGTCTTATTGCTTTTTGGCGAGGTGCTCCCGAAACAATTGGGTAGTAGTCGCCCTTTACGCTATGTGCATTTTGCAGCGCGCCCGCTTTATGGTTTTTACGTTATTCTTAGCCCTTTTGCGCGTCTTTTAGCCCTCTCTGCACGGCGAATGAATGAACGTTTTGCGCCACACCTAGACCTCTCTATGGATCAGATCGAGGAGGCAATAGAGATCACCAAGAAGGATAACGAATCGGCGGATGAGGAGTCGCTGCTAATCAAACGTTTAGCGCACTACGGCAAGATCGACGTCTGCGAAATTATGCGGCCTCGCGTAGATGTCTTTGCACTCGATTTTGAAACCTCCTATTCCGAGGTTAAAGAACAGGTCATAGCCTCGGGCTACAGCCGCATCCCTGTCTACAAAGAATCCTTTGATACCGTTGTGGGGCTTCTATACATAAAAGATCTGCTCCCCTACATTGATGCAGGAGGAGACTTTAATTGGACTTCGCTGTTGCGTCCCGCCTATTTTGTGCCCGAGAATAAAAAGATAGACGAGTTACTCACGGAGTTTCAGACACAACGTAAACATCTAGCGATTGTTGTAGACGAGTATGGGGGCACGTGTGGCGTAGTGACTCTGGAGGACATCCTAGAGGAGGTGCTGGGGGAAATTGCGGACGAGTCTGACGGCGTGGAAAAGATGTACACGCAGCTTGATGCTCACGATTATCGTTTTGATGCAAAGATTTTACTCAACGACTTCTGTAAGGTTATAGGCAGACCCGATACAGCTTTTGATGCTATCCGTGGCGAGGCAGAGACTCTGGCAGGACTCGTGCTAGAAAAACTCGAACGCTTCCCCGAGCAAGGCGAAGTAGTACTCATCGAAGATCTGAAACTCACGGTAGAATCTGTTACAAACCGACGCATTGAGCAAATACGAGTAGAGATCCCCGACGTCTCACAAACGGAAAAAGAAGCGTCGCCCCGCACGGTGTAGCGGAATCTGTAATCATACCACTGCCGTATAAGATTGAGGAGAGGAAGAGGAATGAATAAACAGGGATTTCGGTCGGTTTTGTTCTGTGCCTGCGTTGTCTTGGCATTTGCGGGCTGTAGTGAGCCCCGTGTGCCGCGTTCATACGGTTACCCTCGGTTTGATTTCCCCGAAAAGCGCTACAGGCAAATAGATACCATCTTGCCTTATTCTTTCGAGCTGCCTACTTATGCCCGCTTAAAGCTTTACCCTGATAGCATGGCGCAAGACATAGAAGTACCCGAGTATAAGGCTACGATTTACCTCACTTATTACAATCGCGCCTCTGCCCTAGATACGCTAACAGAGAACGCTCGTACGCTCACTTACAAGCACTCTATGCGTGCCGATGCTATAGATGAACAATTCTATGAGAATCCTGCAAACCGCGTATATGCTATTTTGTACAACGTTTCTGGCGATGTGGCGACCTCCGTACAATTCTACGCCACTGACTCCGTGTCTCGTTTTTTGCGAGGTACCTTGTATTTTTATTGTGTTCCTAACGCTGATTCGTTAGCGCCCGCCATAGACTATTTCGCAAAAGACATAGTGCACCTCATTGAGACTCTCAAGTGGAAAGATGAATAGTCACCATGCCAGAATTCTTAAAGATCAATACAGGGGCGGCCACCCTAGCCTTTTGGCACATAGAGGAGAGTGAGGAGCAACTCAAAGCATTCATCGGCGGAGACTCTTTTCCCACGCTATCTAACTTTCATGATGACTCGCGCCGGCGGGAATGGCTTGCCACGCGCTGCATTCTTAAAACGCTTGGCATAACAGATCAGGTAATTTATACGAAGCGACGTAAGCCCCTTTTAGTCAGTGGAAACGGGCACATATCTATGTCGCACACCTTTC
This sequence comes from Bacteroidia bacterium, assembly GCA_905373625.1. GTDB lineage: Bacteria > Bacteroidota > Bacteroidia > Bacteroidales > CAJPTX01 > Bacteroides_D. The sequence goes on along the minus strand of CAJPTS010000013.1, from coordinate 3,292 downwards.
CCTACGCTGCGGTCATTACAAATCCGTCTTTTTATGTGGGGATAGATATTGAAAAGAAGAATCGTCCTTTTCAACGCATTGCTTACCAATTCCTGACGATAGGCGAACTTGCTTGGCTTGACCTCAATAATACTTTGCAGTTGGCTCTAATCTGGAGCGCAAAAGAGGCTTTTTTTAAGGTTTACAATCGTCCAGGGCTTAATTCTTTTACAGACCTCGATGTTTTACCTTTTACAGTAAATGGCACACATGGCGCATTTAACATGTTGGTACACGTCAAGCGTTTCTGTTTCAAGGTATCGATAGAGTATTCGGTTTTAGATAACTTCGTTATCACGTGGGCTGTTTGTAATCCGCAGCTCTTTACGTGGGCGCTTTCTACCGAAGAGAGCGGCGAATAGAGGCTAGATACGAGAGACGAAAGACTAGAGACGACAATCGGTTAAGAGTTAAAAGAGTGCGCTTTGTGACTTTTGTAGGGACGAGGCGCGCCTGCGGCGCAAGTAAAAGGTAAAAAGCTAAAAGCTAGAAGTAAAACCTCATGGTTTCAATGAAGGAAATCGGACGTTTTTTTTTTCATCTTTCATATACTAACATATTGAATTATTGTTGTTTATAAAACGATTTACTCGTTGCTCTTTTATTTTCCGTAATTTGCAAGGTAAAATGACACAGAATAATGGCGACTACTTTGCAAAACTATCTGAAGCGTCTTACACAAGAATACAAAACAGGCGTTACTACCGAGAATAGTTTGCGCCAACTACTGGTAGAATTCTTGAAAGAACTGCCAGAACTCCAGAAGTTTACTATCATAAACGAGCCTAAACGTATTACGTGCGGAGCGCCAGATATCGTTCTACTGCAAAAGAATACCATTCCAGTTGCATACATCGAAACCAAAGATATTGGCGATCCTGACCTGCGCGGTCTCAAACAAAATAAAGAGCAATTTTCTCGCTATAAACAAGGCTTAGATTGTGTAGTTTTTACTGATTTTTTGCGTTTCCTCTTATATCGCGGTGACGAGTGTTTGCTAGATGTTCGAGTTGCAGAACAAGACGGCGATACCCTTTCTTTATTCCCCGACGCCGAGCAGCGTTTTGCTGAACTCGTAGCTATACTCCGCGATGCACAGCCCGCCCCCATCTCCTCTGCCAAGAAACTCGCCCTCCTCATGGCAGGAAAAGCGCAGCTACTGACGGGGTCTATACGCGAAGTACTCAAAGATGAGAAGAGCGATGCTGGCGAGGAACTCAGGCAGCAATTCTACCGTATGCGCGAGGTACTCATGAGCACGGTAGAAGAGGACGAATTTGCCGACTGGTACGCACAAACCATTGTTTACGCCCTCTTCGCTGCGCGCTATCACGACCAGCAGCCTGATTCTTTTTCTCGCGAAACGGCAGCTAAACTCATCCCCCAAAGCAATCCGTTCCTACGCAAGCTCTTTCAACGCATCGGAGTGTATGACCTCGACACACGCGTAGCGTGGATTATAGATGACCTAGTTGGCGTCTTTGGCGCTACTGACGTGCGTCGTCTTCTAGACACGGAGAAGAGCACTGCGCATGACCCCATAATGCTTTTCTATGAGGACTTTCTTACAGCGTATGATCCTGCTCGCCGTAAAGCGCGTGGCGTGTACTATACGCCTTCGCCCATAGTCGCTTTTATTGTTCGTGCTGTTGATGAACTCTTACAACGCGAGTTTGGCTTACGCGACGGTTTGGCAGATCGCAGTACTGTCCTCAATGCAAAAGCTAATCCTGTTCATCGTCTCCAAATCTTAGACCCTGCTACTGGCACGGGCACTTTTTTAGCAGAAGTGGTACGCACCATTTACCGCAAGTTTGTAGGACAGCAAGGAGTTTGGAATGACTACGTGCGCGATCATCTCCTACCGCGCCTCCATGGTTACGAAATTCTGATGGCGCCTTACGCCATGGCACATCTAAACCTCGAGTATGTCTTTCGCGAGACGGGAGCAACCAACCTAGGCGATGCGCGCTATGGCATTTACCTCACGAATACGTTAGAAAACCAGCGCTTTGATGGGAATTTATTCTCACCCATAGATCAGGAGGCACAGGCAGCGAATGCGCTCAAACGAAACATGCGCGTAATGGTCATGCTCGGGAATCCGCCCTATCGACGCGATAGTGAAAACAAGAGTAGGTGGCTTGATATATTGATGCAATCCTACAAAGAGGGGCTAGGCGATGAACGAATTATACGAGCTCTTTCTGACGACTATATCAAGTTTATTCGCTATGCACAATATCAAATAGAAAGTACAGGAGAAGGCATTATTGCTTTTGTTACAAACAATAGTTTCTTAGATGGCATTACGCATCGTACAATGCGTAAAGAGCTATTGCGAGTATTCGATGCGATCTACATTGTTAATCTGCATGGTAATAGTCGCATAAAAGAAAAGACACCCGAAGGCAACAAAGACGAGAATGTGTTTAATATACAAGCTGGCGTAAGTATAAATCTCCTTCTAAAACACAAAAAGCCATCAGACGCCCTAGCAAAGCTCTATTACCATGATTTGTATGGCTTACGCCAAGAAAAATTTGCAGCGCTTCAAGAGTTGCATCTAAATAGTGCTGCTTGGCAAGAATTGAAACCTGTAGAACCCTATTATTTCTTTACTCAAAAGGATTTCTCTCAGACTAAAGCGTATAGCAACGGTTTTTTATTGACAGAACTTTTTGAAAATTTTGGTGTCGGAGCTGTAACTGGGCGTGACAGACTCTTGGTGCATTATACCGTTTCTGCCGCACAAGAATTTGCAGAAGCCGTGAAGCTTATGATGCCCGAAACTTTTCGACAGATTTACAATCCTGGGCGCGATAGCCGCGATTGGCAGGTCGCTAATATGCTGCAAGATATAAAGGCTGAGTCGCTAGCGCTAATCCGTTATACGTATCGACCTTATGATGAGCGTTTTATACCTTATTCGGGACATTATAAAGGCGTATTCTCAGCGTCGTGTTATCCCACGTTGGGCGCATTGTTACATTCATGCAATCGTGCACTTTGCACAACGCGTTTTGTTACCTCCTCTGACCAATATCACCATGTTTTTATTACGAACAGTTTGATAGATAAAGGTTTTGTATCCAACCGCCCTAGTGAAGCAAGTTATGCTTTCCCTCTTTACAAACTCCCTGACGGTTGGAATTATGCTCCCGCGGAGCTCGTGGCAGGTAAAACGCGCAACGACAGACCTATAGAACTCGAGCTCAATATGCGCCCCGAGATACTTGCAAAGATAAGCGAG
>CAJPTS010000012.1 GCA_905373625.1 Bacteroidia bacterium | reverse complement strand
CTCTTTTCACTACGCGCTTTCATTTCGCCAACTTGTTATCTAATTTAGACCTCTACAAATCAACGAATTAGCCAAACTTTACCGTGCAACACCCTCCTAGAGACAAAATAAGCGCTTTGCACGTACTTCGTACCTCATACTTTGAACCTACTTCTAGCTTTTTACTTGCACATTGTGCCTGCTTTAACTTGCGCCACAAGCGCTATCACCCCTAAATAAAAAAGGATATCTCGTAATTGAGAGATCCTTTCATAATTTTCAACGCAACACGCGTATGCGCGGACGTATTCCTATTCCTTCACCACCCGCAGCGTTTTACTTTCACTACCCGCAAGAATGCGAAGCAAATAAGCGCCAGCAGGAATCTTCTCTGTATTAAGCTCTGTTTCAACGCCTTGTAAAACGCCAGAGCAGACCATTACCCCCTTCGTATTTACCAGTTCGTAACGCACATTTACCGCCTCTTCGTTCTTAATTTTTAGTTGCGAAGAGAACGGATTTGGAGCAACCGAAATGCCTGCAAAAAGAACCGACTCTACCGCAGTAGGTTGTCCCGCTTGCTTCAACGTTATCACTTGCTTAATCTCTGGCTTGTCTTTTAACGCAAAAGTTAGCTCTGTTGTACGTGCCTCCTTACTATTATTCGCTTCTGCTTTGATAGTGACTTGGGTTGTGCCTGCCGCGCCTTCTTTCGTTTCTACTGGAAACCAGTCCGTATTAGAACTTGTTACCTTCCATGCCTCCTTGCTTTCTACTGTAAAGTAGTTCGCTTTCGTTTCACCCGAAGCGGGGAAGGTGTAGCCTTCGGCTGGCGTAACGGAAAGCGATGCTCCGCTTTGCTTCAACGTTACTACTTGCTTTACTTCTGCATTGGCTTGCAGTGCAAAAGTGAGCTCCGTCTTACGATCTTTGGTACTGTAATTACGTTCTGTTTTGATAGTAACTTGGGTTATACCTGCCGCGCCTTCTTTCGTTTCTACAGGACACCAATCTGCATTTGAGCTGGTTACCTTCCATGCGCCTGTGCTTTCTACTGTAAAGTAGTTCGCTTTCGTTTCGCCTGAAGCAGGGAAAGTATACTCTTCTGTAGGCGTAACAGAAAGCGATGCGCCTTTTTGCTTCAACGTTACTACTTGCTTAACTTCTGCATTGGCTTGCAGTGCAAAAGTGAGCTCTGTTATACGTACCTCTTCGCTGTTATTCGCTTCTGCTTTAATAGTAACTCGGGTTGTGCCTGCCGCGCCTTCTTTTGTTTCTACTGGAAACCAAGCTGCATTTGAGCTGATTACCTTCCATGCGCCAGTACTTTCTACTGTAAAGTAGTTCGCTTTTGTTTCACCCGAAGCAGGGAAGGTGTACTCGTCGGTAGGTATTACAGAAAGCGATGCGCCTGTTTGCTTCAACGTTACTACCTGTTTAACATTGGGCTTATCCTTCAGTGCAAAGGTAAGTACTGTCTGCCGTTCCTCTCGATTGCTATTCGCTTCGGCTGTAATAGTTATTTGGGTAGTGCCTGCTGCGCCCTCTTTCGTTTTTACAGGAAACCACTCTGCATTTGAGCTGGTTATTTTCCATGCGCCAGTACTTTCTACTGTAAAGTAGTTCGCTTTCGTTTCACCTGAAGCGGGGAAGGTATACTCTTCGATTGGCGTTACCAAAAGAGCGCCTTTTTGCTTTAATATTACGACCTGCTTAACTTCTGCATTGGCTTTCAGTGCAAAAGTGAGTTTCGTCTGGCGTTCTTCCTTGCTGCTGTTTGCTTCGGCAGAGATTGTCACCCCTGTTCTGCCTGCTGCGCCTTCTTTCGTATCTACTGGATTCCAATCGGTATTTGAACTGGTTACTTTCCATGCCCGCGTGCTTTCTACCGTAAAATAGCTCTCTTTCGTTTCGCCAGAGGCTGAGAATGTATAGCCTTCGGCTGGAGTTACTGAAAGCGTCGCGCCTATTTGCTTTAATGTTACTACCTGTTTTATAGCAGCATTGTCTTTCAAAGCAAAAGAGAGTTTCGTCTCTCGTTCCTCTTTACTATTGTTTGCTTCGGCTGTAATGGTTACTTTCGTTGTGCCTGCTGCACCTTCTTTCGTTTCTACAGGAAACCAATCAGCGTTTGAGCTGGTTACCTTCCAAGCTGCTGTGCTTTCTACGGTATAATAGTTCTCTTTGGTTTCGCCATATGCGGGGAAAATATAATCTTCGACGGGTGTCACTGAAAAGGATGCGCCTGTTTGCTTCAACGTTACTATCTGTTTTATAGCAGCATTGTCTTTCAAAGCAAAGGTGAGCTCTGTCTTACGCTCATCCTTACCACTATTCGCTTCTGCTTTGATAGTAACTTGAGTTGTGCCTGCTGCGCCTTCTTTAGTTACTACAGGAAACCAATCGCCATTTGAGCTGCTTACCTTCCATGCCCCTGTGCTTTCTACTGTAAAGTAGTTCTCTTTGGTTTCACCTGTAGCTGGGAAAGTGTACGCTTCTACTGGAGATACTGAAAAAGAAGCACCTTTTTGCTTTAATGTTACTGACTGTTTTATAGCCGCATTGTCTTTCAAAGTAAAAGTAAGTTTGGTCTGCCGCTCTTCTTTGCTACTATTCGCTTCTGTTTTAATAGTTACTTGAGTTGTACCTGCTGCGCCTTCTTTCGTTTCTACAGGAAACCAATCGCCATTTGAGCTGGTTACCTTCCATGCACCTTTGCTTTCTACTGTAAAGTAGTTCTCTTTCGTTTCACCCGAAGCGGGGAAGGTGTAGCCTTCGGCTGGCGTTACCAAAAGAGCGCCTTTTTGCTTTAATATTACGACCTGCTTAATCTCTGGCTTGTCTTTTAACGCAAAAGTAAGCTCTGTTGTACGTGCCTCCTTACTGTTATTCGCTTCTGCTGTAATAGTTATTTGGGTAGTGCCCGCTGCGCCTTCTTTTGTTTCTACAGGAAACCAATCGCCATTTGAACTTGTTACCTTCCATGCGCCTGTGCTTTCTACTGTAAAATAATTCTCTTTTGTTTCACACGAAGCAGGGAAGGTATAACCTTCGGCTGGAGTAACGTAGAGCGGAAGCTGTGGGAGTTGCGCTACAAGAACCACTTGTTTTGTAGTGGGGTCATTTCTAAGAACAAAGGTTATTGCACCACGACGAATATCGCTACCAGTATTGAGATTTGCCGTAACGGTAACCTGAGTCCCCGAGTTCCCTTGCTTAGGATTTACAGAAAGCCAATTGGGAAACGTACTTTCGTCTATCTTCCAATTGCCAGTACTCGTTACCGTTGTTTTCCATTCGCCTCCCTTGTATGTAAACGAATTCGGTATAGTAGCGGGTGCAAGTGTAAGCCTATAACTAGAACCGCAAGTGTAGTTACCTGTAATTCCGTCAATATCGCTATCGCTATACGAATATTGTATTGCCCAGTTTTTGGCATCGGTTATTGTTTTGCTACTGGATTGGGCTAGTAGTTCGTCTAATGCGTCTCCTCTCTGATGCACAGGATAAATAAATCCTTTTTCTTTTCCGCTTCGATCTGGGAGCTGGCAATAGAAGTTGTTAAGTGTGCTTGTTGAGAAATTATTGCCAGAAATCGTTATTTGCTTTAATTGGGGATTCTGACTCAAATCCAAGCTAGATAATTGATTAGAGTAGCACATCAATTGCGTCAGGTTGACAGCACCTCTCACATCTAAGCTAGATAATTGATTACCAGAGCAGTTCAATACCGTCAGGTTGACAGCACCTCTCACATCTAAGCTAGATAAGCGATTAGGGGCGCAGTCCAATGTCTTCAGGTTAACATTCTGACTCACATCTAAGCTAGATAAGCGATTAGAGTAGCAATACAATTCCGTCAGGTTGACATTATGACGCAAATCTAAGGCGGTGAGATTCTCATTGTTTGAATTACATCTAAACTTTTTAATAGCTCCATACACTGTAATCTCTGTTCCTGTTGCTTCGTACTTGTTTTGCTGATCCCAATCTGGCAAAGTGGTAGGAGCTTCCTCTACCGTTTCATTCTTTACGCCAGTTACCTTTACCCAAACTCCCGATGTATAGGCAGAAAAGCCCAACTGTATCTCCGCGCCTTGCTTTACGGTGAGGGTAATACATTTGCTCATGTCTACTTTACTATCTTCGGCATGCACTGCGTTAAAGCCAAAGGTAAAGCATAAAAGTGTGCATAATGCACTGAAAATGCAAAATCTATTCATAATTATAATGTCATTTAGTTTACAAAAAATGTAAAGAGACGAACTAGCACGCAGCAATTTAGGAGCATTTTGCACAATGTGAGCATATACAGAGCAGCGTTCTTTATTTGCTAATTTATGGTCAAGCTTTGTAATGGGTATCTATATTCAAGTGAACTGCGTAGTAAAAGACATCGAACAAATTCGTTATCAAAAGCAGCGCGGGTTAATGTAAGTTGTAGCCGACGATCAAACTCACCTATTAACTGAAAACCAAATGCGAAGTGAATTTTTAAGGAGCGCTGATTGGTTTTCAGAACTCCAACCCTAAAGCGAATATCAGACCGACAGGTAAAAATATAAGCAAGAATTTGCGCATAAGAATATACCCCATATCCCGCATTAAAAAGACTTGGAGTAATGCCTCCGCCGATCTCATACTCTTTTTCCGTATCGCTAGGATAAAAATGACAGAACCCTAATGGTATTATGCCGAGGTCAGTATTTCTAAAGAATACAAACTTAAAACTCTCTACTCCCCCTCTTTCGAGATAAAGCTTAAAGTCTCGAATCCGTTGTTCGCCATGCAAATACGAATAATAAACTTCACAATCAAAACAAACTTGATAAAACGGATAATCTTCGACAAGAGAATGTCGGAATAAAAACTGCATCACTGTGAGATTACTGCGCCGCTAATGCATTTTTCTACGGAAAAACTGTTGAGAAAAGAGATTATTTTTTCTAGTCCTTTCAGTGTTTGCGCTCTTTGGTATTTTTCACTGTCCGAGAGGGATTGAATGTCAGTATTACTTTTTACTAAGCGTTCGTACTCAAAGCGAGCTACTTCATAAAAACGCACTTTATTCAATGCGCATATCGCCATATCGCGCTCAGCAACACTGCCTCGGGCTATGTAATTCGAGCCATAACAAGTAGGACAAATCGGGTAAAGTACACAGCCACTACACGTCTTCGAAATATAAACATCTGGTTTCGAAAAGTCAATATCTTTAGCCTTTTCAGATTTTTCTTTTCCGCATACAGACTCAAAGAAAAGATGACACGAATATGTTTTTCCATTAATGTCACAGACTTTCATATCCGTACCAACGCCACACCATTTTCTGATCGCATGATCTGGCATTAGAAAAGTAGAGAAATGAACCTTAAATAGTGAGCATCTCTGTATTTCAGGGTAACGCAAATAGAACTCTGCTAATCTCTGTAATTCACGCTGATAGACTGTTAGATACTCCCGTTTCGACCAGTCTATCATTTCTGCAAGGTTTGCAGAAATCTCCCGAATACCTCTTTTATGCAAAAAAATAATTCCACGTGCAAGAGTCGGTAATGTTAGAGGACTTATCGTCATTTTTATCCCCTGCTGTGGCCAAGTTTGTGAGATAAAATCAATGTCAATCTGGTCAAACGAGTTGCTACGATTGATATTTTGCATTTCTCTATCACCATCCAAGCTCAGACCTACAATAAACTGTTGTTTGTGCTTTGCTAGCCATTCCATTATTTCTCCATGAATAAGTGTACTATTCGATGTCGCAAAAAATCTGAACGGTTCTGGGAAATTTTGATCCCAGAGCCATTCACACAGAGCTTTTATTTTAGGAAAAACCATGAATGGTTCGCCACCATGGAGCGCAATTATAGTACCATCTTTTGTTTTAGTTGCTAATTCGACAGCTAGTTTCTGTTTTGTCGCCTCCAGATCAAAAGTCTCTTTACTAGACTTATCCTCGTAGCAATAAATGCAATTCAGATTACAAGAAACGTTAGTTGCTATATAAATTGTACGTTCCATAAACTCTTCTCAGTGACAAAAAGATTCCTCGTTTGTAGAATTAGTACGTCTTTTGACGTTGAAAAAACTGCTTCTGTGCTATTATCCTACTTTATTATCTGACATATTGCCACACCCATAACATCCATTTTTACAGGTATCTTCGCAAGTTCCATCGCAAGTACCAGAACAACCATCGCAGCCACAATTTCGAGGAGCTTCATTAACACAAGGTTCTGTAATCGCATTTTCCAATGCTTCGCGTGTACGGCGTATTTCTCCTAATTCAAACATTTTCTACCTATTTGTTGGTTAAACTTATCTGTTATTGTACATCTCGTACGATTTGCCTCGCAAATTCGCGCCACAAAGTTTTTTTTTTGTTGGACTTTTCCAAATAGTTTTACAATACATATTTAGTCTAAAGAATGTGCTGTTTCCTCACCTACTTACATAGACTGGTGTAAAAATACGTCTATCTAAAAAGCTAGTTGCATAAAACAGACACTCCCCTACGCCAACTTAGTGTGTGCCTTCTGGCGAAAAAACGCTGTACGTAGAATTTGTAGATAAAAAAAGAGTACCTCTTTTAGAAGCACTCTGCTCATTATTTTCTATACGTTATTGTGCTATTCCTTCACCACCCGCAGCGTTTTACTTTCACTACCCGCAAGAATGCGAAGCAAATAAGCGCCAGCAGGAATCTTCTCTGTATTAAGCTCTGTTTCAACGCCTTGTAAAACGCCAGAGCAGACCATTACCCCCTTCGTATTTACCAGTTCGTAACGCACATTTACCGCCTCTTCGTTCTTAATTTTTAGTTGCGAAGAGAACGGATTTGGAGCAACCGAAATGCCTGCAAAGAGGACATCTTCCACTGCATTGGGATTCACGGCTTGTTTTACTTTTACCACCTGCTTAACATCTGCATTATCTTTCAATGCAAAAGTAAGCTCAGTACTCCGTTCCTCCTCGTTGCTATTTGCATCAGCTTTGACAGTAACTGTTGCAGTACCTGCTGCACCAGATTTTGGCTCAATAGTTAACCACTCTGCATTAGAAGCCGTAACTGTCCAGACCATTGAGCTTTCTACGGTAAAAGTCTTCGTTTCACCTACGTAGGGAAAGGTGTATTCTTGGGAGGGGGTTACAGAGATAGACGCTCCTTTTTGCTTTAGCGTCACCACCTGCTTAACATTAGGGTTGTCTTTCAGCGCAAAAGAGAGCTCGGTACGACGTTCGTCCTTGCTATTATTAGCATCTGTTTTAATGGTGACTTTTGTAGTACCTGCTTCGCCTTCTTTCTTTTCCACAGGAAACCACTCTGCATTAGAACTGCTAACAGTCCATGCCCCCGTGCTTTCTACGGTAACGAAATCTGTTTTCATTTCGCCCGCAGCGGGGAAGATATACTCTTTGAAGGGAGTAACCGAAATAGAAGGGCTTGTTTGAGTAAACAGAACGACTTGTTTTGTTGTAGCATCATCTGTAAGAACAAATACTAATGCAGCTCGGCGCATTGCATTTCCCGCATTAGGCTTAGCTGTAACGGTTACCTGCGTTCCATTGCTACCTTGTTTAGGTTCTACGGAAAGCCAATCGGGCAGAGGCGTGGTTTCATCTAACTTCCAATTCCCTGTACTCGTCACCATTGTTTTCCATCCCCCCCCTTGAGCTGTAAATAAGTTCTGTATAGTCGTAGGAGTGAAGGTTACCCCGTAGGTAGAACCGCAAGTATAGTTACCTGTGATATCTTCTATATCACCACCAACGAAGTATCGAATTGCCCAGTTTTTGGCATCAGTTATCACCTTGCATGTGGATCTTACTAATAGTTCGTCTAGAACATCGCCTTCTTCGTCTACAAGCACTAGTTCTCCTCCTGTTTGGTCAGAGAGCTGACAATAGATGTTGTTTAGTGTGCTTGTTGAAAAGCAGTTTCTGTAAATTTGCAACTTCGTCAGTTTTACATTCTGGCTAACATCTAGGCTAGATAATTGATTATTACTGCAAAACAAATCTATTAGTTCTACATTCTTTGTGACGTCTAGGCTTGCTAATTGATTACTATAGCACCACAATTCCGTCAGGTATACATTCTTCGTGACATTTAAGCTAGACAATTGATTATTACTACAATTCAATTTCGTTAGTTTTACATTCTTCGTGACATCTAAGCTAGATAAGAGCCAACCTTCGCAATCCAATTCCGTCAGATCTAGATTTTTCGTTACGTCTAGGCTAGATAATTGATTACTACCGCAATACAATTTCGATAGGTTTACATTTTGACTGACGTCTAGAGTAGATAATCGGCAGTTTTCGCACATTAGGTACGTCAGGTTTACATTCTGACTAACATCTAAGCTAATTAGTTGATTATAACCGCAACCTAATCTCATCAAGTTTACATTTTTTGTAACATCTAGGCTAGATAATTGATTACTACCGCAATACAATTCCGTCAGGTTTACATTCTGCGAGACGTCTAAGCTAGATAATTGATTACTACCGCAAGACAATTCCGTTAGGTTTACATTTTGCGAGACGTCTAAGCTAGATAATTGATTACTACCGCAAGACAATTCCGTTAGGTTTACATTCTGCGAGACGTCTAAAGCCGTGAGATTTGCATTATTATCATAAGTTCGGAACTTATCAATTGCTCCATAAACTGTTATCACAGTTCCAGCTGCCTCGTACTGGGGTTGTTTATCCCAATCATGCAATTTTGTAGGTGCTTCCTCTTCTTTTTCATCCTTAACGCCCGTAACTTTTACCCAAACTCCTGCGGTAGAGGCTGCAAAGTCTAGTTTTATCGATGCGCCCTGCTTTACGGTGAGGGTAATACATTTGCTCATGTCTACTTTACTCTCTTCGGCATGCACTGTGGTAAAGCCAAAGGTAAAGCATAAAAGTGTGCATAATGCACTGGAAATGATAATTCTTTTCATCTTTCTTTTTTATTGAACTAGCGTCAAATGTAAAAAAAAACTAATAAGCATTAGTTTGTTGCAGAAGAGATTTTTGGACAAACACAGGGCGAAGCACGTCTTTGGCGCAAGTAATGCCCGTTAAGAGTTAAAAGTAGCGCAAAGCGTTCATTTCGTCTCTCGTCTTTCGTCTCTTGTCTTTATTTTTAGCTTATCTCATCTCTCATCTTTGATCTCTAATTGTATGGTAGATTCTATAAAACCGCTTGCCAAAAAATTGTCACGCAGACGCTCAGCTTGTATCTTTTCGGAAAAACCTCCTACAAAATAAAGGTTGCGCCCGTCTCCTACAGAACGCTTCTGTATCTCCTTACTGGGCGCTAATAAATTTACAGTTTCACTTACGTATGAAGGCAAATCTCCATCAAACGTTCCAATCGTAACCTGATAGGTGCTGCCCACTCCCTCTGTCGGTTTCTCCACTTCTTTTTGAACTACGTTTGTCTCGTTTTCAAGCGATGCGGCACGCGCCAATGTTACTTTACGTCCGTTGTACCATGCCACGACAAAAGCATCGGGGAAGCCCTTTTGTGTGGTTATTTGCTTGCCTTTATCCGCTTGTTCCTTTCGTTGGAAAGCCCCTGCATAATATTTACGAATCTTACCACCCTGTAGCGTCTCGGCAATGATAGGATACATCCCCATGAAAAGGCTCGGGTCTATAGGGTTACTATATGCGCCAAGTTGTAAACGATACACCACCCCCGATGGCTGTTCAATATCTCGCGGAATGTCATCTTCGGTACTATAAGGCGAAGGCGATAATAATTGTAAACCCTCTAACTTGGTTACGCCCGCGGGAACGGTTGGCGCTGTAGTATTCGGCGTAGGACGCACTACACTAGGGGGGAGCTGTACCAGTTCTGACTCAGGTGCAGCCTTTGCATCAGACACGCTTACGTTCGGAGCAGCCACAGACAAGAGTTCCTCGTACTGAGCGATGCTTTTATTCATTTTTTTTCGGTAGGCATCCATATTCCATGCATAGGCAAAAGCTACCTCGTAATACATGTTCCCCAACTCTTCGGCTAGAGAGGCAAAAAACGCTGCTTCTCCCTCGTCCTGTACTGATCTATTGTTTAAGAGCGTTTGCGCGAGTAAATGGTACTCTTTCGCCTTTTCTTCGGCAGCAAAAATCATTTTCTTTGCTTCGCGATTACCTTTCATATATGCCACCGCTAAACATTGCGAAAATATACGGCGACGTGTTTTTATGTTAGCCTGATACTTTGTTACATAGATTTGACTTTGACGAGCTGCTTCTTGTTCGGCTTTACTTATTTTCACAGTTGAAGAAGTAGAATCCTCCAGCATATATCTGATAGTGGCGTACTGCTGCCACAGAGCTTGGGTTTCCTTTCTGTACGTGGGGGACTGCCGTGCGATTTCAGCAAGCGCTTTGAGCTCCGTAGATTGCATTACACTGCTTGCAGGCTTCGCCAAGTGAAGCGCACTGGGTGCATCTGCCATATAGGCTCCTGTCTGATTTTCTTGATTGATAAGCGTTCGCTGCCCCGTTATGTAATATTGTTCAATCTGACTTGCCTTACCAAAATTTATATCGGCCTTTCGCTGTGCCGTAAGCATCTCATTTTCCAAAGAGGTAATGCGCACTTCTAACGCTTTTCTAGCCTCGGAGGTTGTTACATTCCATAGCCGCTCACGCAGGATGGTCAGGTCTTTTCGTATAGAATCTGCTCGTTGCTGCTCCGAATACCCTGTCTGTAGCGCTTTTTGGTACTCCTCATCAGAATCAACCTCGCGGTAGTGTTTTTCACGAGCATTTTGGTTAGCCGTAGTACGCACTTCTCGTACAGATTCAGACGGAGTACTCTGTGCCGTAAACTGAAAGAGTGCGCGTTCTGCTAGGTTCGCTGTGCCATGCAATGCCTCGCACATCTGTTCGGGGTCATAAGAAAGCGTAAAAAGCTGAAGACTATCTGCCGCAATGCCACGGTTAGAAGCCAGCACAATACGCCCATAAGCGTCTGGGAGTCCTAATAAATAATCGTCATAAGGGGAATTATAAGGAAATCCGAGGTTCTCAGGCGATTTCCATTGGCGCAGAACAGGATCATAGGTTGTGCGAAAAATATCAAATCCGCCCATACCATAGTGCCCGCAAGAGGAAAAATATAACGTCAACCCGTCGTCTGAAAGTAGCCCAAACGCCTCATCAAACGGCGTGTTTATGACAGTACCCAAGTCTGCTGGCGGCGTCCATACATTATTAGTGCGCAGTTCCACAAAGTAAAGATCGCGTTGCCCATGTTTTGATTTCCGATTCGTATACACCACACGTGCACCTATTTGCAGTTCAGAGGGATAAGCCACGAGCGATGGTGGTTGTATCGCGGCGTCATCATACGCGCCATACAAGGCAGCAGGCAACGGGATAAGGCGATAAGGATAAGCGGCGAGCGGCGCAATTGTTGCTAATGAATCCCAACCAGTACGACTCTTTTCGTAAAGGACAGGGCGATAACAAGTCTCTACTAGTTGTAGTGCATTTTTACACTCTATGATATTTTGCTTGGCTTCGATATCTGAAAGCAGGAGCTTGTCAGCAACAGGTATGTAGCTCTGATAGGTATCTATTGCAGCCTGAAATTTGTATTCAAGACACTGTATCTTCGCTAACAAATAGAGTCGGTAAGGGGTGCGCGGTAATTCGTTAAGAATCTGCTCAGCACGCTCCAGCTGTTTGTGTTGCCCTAGGAGGGCTATAGAAAGAGATTCGCGCACAAAAGCAGACGTATCGCCCGCACGCACAAGCGAATCTGTCATACGTTCCGCCCTTACAAAATTACGTGCTTTAAGTAGCGACTGAATTTTAGACGCAACAGGGGGCACGGAAGGGGGCGCGAGAACAAAGGAGGCGAGTGTAAGGAAGAGAAAGACTAACGGAGCTATAAAAGCTACGCTACGTGCCAGAGAAATAAGAAATAAACACAAACTGCTCCTCTTTCGCATTCAACGGGTATAGAGTTGTTATTGAACAAAGTTACAGATTTTGTCATAGCAACTCAGTTGAAGTGCCTAAAAATGTATAGTAGAAAATAGGATATAAAAACTAGATTATTTCATAGGCTTGGTTGCGTCGTACGGGCGTAAAACCCGCATTACGTATTAATGTCACCATGCCTTCTGCATCCATTTTATAATTCGTACCAGTAGAAGAGACTACATTTTCTTCTATCATGATAGAGCCCATATCGTCAGCACCTCCCCACAAAGAGAGAGCAGCCACGTCCTGTCCTACCGTGAGCCACGAGGCTTGTATATGAGGGATATTCGTCAGCAGTATCCGTGCCAAAGCAATTAGGCGTAAATGTTCAGTAGCTCCCACTGGGTGGTATTCTATCATTTTTGCCAATCGTGTACCATTACCTTGGTAGGGCCACGCTATGAAAGCTAAAAAGCCGCGTCTCCCGAAGCGTATACTTTCGGCTTGTAGATCACGCAAAAGAAGGAGATGCCCGATGCGTTCTTTAATTGTTTCTATATGCCCATACATCATCGTAGCAGATGTGAGCATACCGAGCGCTTGTGCTTCGCGCATAACCGCTATCCACTGTGCCGCAGTTGCTTTGCGTGGCGAGATTTTTTGCCGAACGCGCTCACTTAGAATCTCTGCGCCAGCCCCTGGTAAAGAATCCAATCCCGAGGCAACAAGACGTTCTAAAACCTCCTGTGTAGAACAATGAGCTTGCTGTGCAATGAAAACAATTTCTGGCGGTCCGAGAGCATGCAATTTCACAGAAGGATACTCTTGTTTCAACCATCGGAAGAGCGATTCGTAATCCTCGAGTGTTAAACGTGGGTCTAAACCACCTTGCAAAAGTATTTGGTCGCCACCTTTGGCTAGTAGTTCTTCTATTTTTATGCGGTATTCTTCTTTTGTTGTGGTAAAAAGCGGAATGTTGCCTGCACCTGCATGAAAGCCGCAGAATAAGCACTGTGCAGCGCAAGCATTGGTAATATTGATATTCCTATCTATTTGCCACGTCACTCGCAATTCGGGGACGTGCAATAAACGCACACGATGTGCCACTGCCATCAACTCGTCTAATGGAGCTCGCTGCCATAAGGTAAGCGCCTCAGATAAAGCTAAAGGGCTGAGCGCTTCTGCACGTTGATAGAGTTCAGAGAGCAACATGTACGGGATGGGGTGGCTCTATTTTAACAGGTTAATCTGCTTATTGAGTCGGCGGAATTCGTGTATTATCACACCTACGAAAATTAAGGCCGACAGAAAATCTGAGACTGGTGTGGCGCGCCAAATACCGTCCAATCCCCAAAAAAGAGGGAGCAAAAATAGCATAGAGACGAGTATTACAATTTGTCGTATCACCGTCAAAATAGCAGAAGTCACCGCGTTACCAATAGACTGAAAATAACCAATGGAAATGATCTGTATTCCGATAAACGGCATAGCCAGAAAAGAGACGCGCAGTGCAGGAATGCCTTGCACCTGTAATTCGCCTACCGTCTTTTCAAAAAACTGTATTATCTGGCTAGGGAAAAGCTCCACTAAAACGAAACCGATTACCGCAATGCAAGTACCAGCCGTAAGGCTATACAAATACGCTGAGCGAAGACGTTGATAGTGTTTTGCGCCTAAACAATAACCATAAATAGGTTGTGCCGCTTGGTTAAGTGCCACGATAGACATCATCAGGAGCATAGAGATTGAGTTTATCACGCCGAGTATACTCATGTCATAATCGTTGCCGTACGTAAGTAATTGTTTATTGAAAACACTTTGTACAAGGCTGGCAGCAATCTGAATAATGAATGGCGAAAAGCCAATTGCCATTATGGAAAGGGTGTCCTGCCACGAAAAGCGCAGATTCCGCCAATGCAGTTTAAGCACAGCGCGCTTGCGACAGAAATAGGCTACAACCCAAATAGCCAAAACGGCTTGCGCGATGAACGTTGCCCATGCTGCTCCTGCAACACCCCAATCGAAAACGAAAATCAAAATCGGGTCAAGCACTACATTCGTAACCGCACTGATGAGCATGCTGTACATGGCAGTTTTGGCACTCCCCTCTGCACGGATAAAATTGTTCATGGAATACCCCACGACGGAGAAGATTGAACCCAAAAGATTTATCTCAAGGTACTCTTTTGCATACTGATGAGTGAGCGGTGTAACGCCAAAAAATTGAAGCAGGGGTTCAATTACGAGAAAACCGACACTTGCAAATACGATCCCCAGAATGAGCATGAGTACCAAAGAATGCCCGATAATTCGCTCCGCCCCCGCATAATCGCCTTTTCCGAGCGCAATAGAGACGCGAACAGAGCCTCCGATACCGATAAGCATACCTATAGCCACACGCACCAAAACAACGGGGAAAATGGCACTCAAAGCCGCTAAAGCAAGAGGATCTACCTGGCTGAGAAAGACTCGGTCTACGATGTTATAGAGCGCAGATACGATAACGCCCACCAATGCTGGCAAAAAGTACTTTATCAGAAGTTTCAAGATGGGCGCAGTGCGCATCTCCGCCCAGTGTCCCTCACGCTGGTGTTCGGCAACGACCTCTTCTGTTAACAAATTCTCATTCATGTCTTTTTGCGCAAAATCTAATACGGAGCGCTAAAACTTTCAGTATAGTTTCCCTTGTAGCTGTGATGCTATTTGTAACCATAAAATCTCACGTTCAAGACGTTTTACGTCCTCGGGACGCGATAATAAATTTCCTTTTTGGTTGAGCAAGAAGAATTCTGGCGTGCCGTCTGCTTGTAAGTACATGAGTATATTAGACTCTCCGTCGTCTGGCTCAAGGATATTCTCCCACGGCCATATACGCGATTCTATGAAATGACGTACCGCTGGGGTATCTGAATCAATACATATGGCACGAACCGAAATTCGTTCTTTGGGGAGCTTTTCGCACAAGCGTACCAGCGCTGGGAGTATCTCCTGACAATGCGCGCACCAAACCGACCAAACAATCAGCAAAGTATATTCTGTCTCTTTGGAAACAATAAATGAACGGTTATCATCCAAACGTGTACCTCGCAGTTTTACAAGTCGTTCTGTTTTCCTCTCAGTATTCCTTTGATATAAAGCATCCTCTCGAACGTTAGGATAATACTTTGCAATTGAATCAAGTAGGACATCATAAGCCGTACCCTGTACAATGAAGTCTAAGGCGTTTCGGAGCATAAGTACATTTCGTGGTTCACACGGCACTTCGGCAATCTCATGTATAGCCTCAGCATAAGCCTGTATTTGTTGCCAGTAGGTAAGTGTATCAGCGTGCCGTGTTTGCAAAAAATCGCGTACGTAGCTATCAAATTCTGGGGCTGTCGCTACCAAGGGGGTAGAAAGAAGGGGCTCGTGCCACCAATTCGTTGCTTTATTATCATGGGGGCGAATAAAAAGCCGCAAAATCTGTTGCATTACTGCACTTTGTGCGGAATCTGCTCGTAGACTTAAGCTATTTATGCGTTCTTCATAAAACTCTTGGTTCTCGTTTCTAAGCTCCTGCACCTGTTCTTTAGACAGTCCAGTTCGTGCAAGCGCGTCTAACCCCCACCGAGCTTCTTGGTAAGCTTCGTACGATCGACGTGCTTCAAAATAGAGATTCAACTCGGGCACACCTTCAGCTTCTACATCTTCAAGTGGAGCAGTTCCGCTTGTTTTAAGGTTAATCTCAGTTATTTTAGCCTCTTCTGTAAGCAGCGGGAAAGTAAGACTCCATTCCCTTGTTCCGTATGTAAGACGATAGAAACCAGGACGGTAGCGGAAGTTAAATTGGTAACGACCTGTTTTGTCAATTTCGCTTTTAATACTCTCAGTTTCTATGCCTCTCACAAGAAAAGAGAGTGTTACTGGCTGCGGGGGCGCTTGGCGAATTGTAAGAGTTAAGCGAACCGTTTTTTCACGAGCCTGCGCTGCGGAAATAGCTAACAAAAACAAAAGCAAAAATGGAAGCCAATACAAAAACAATGAGGCGACAACGCTCGATTTAGCAACTCGTTCGTGCGACTCTATTATCTGCCCCCTTGGCTTACATGTATTTACGACCACCGTTTGTATCTTAAACGTAGTGGTAAATAATTTTTCTATCAGGAGAGTTTCCATGTAGCCCCCTCCTTACCGTCCTGTACCTCGATGCCTGCCTCTTTTAAGGCATCGCGTATACGGTCAGAGGTAGCAAAGTCTTTGCGTGCCTTTGCCTCAGCTCGGAATTCGAGGAGCAAGCGCATAGCTACGTCCAATGCTTCTGAGTTGGAAGCCTTCTGTGCATTTCTTTGTAATCCGAGTATCTCTCCTAACACCGTATCAAAAAGATTCTGAAGGCGTTTAAGTGCCTCTGCGTCGATTTGTTGCGAACCACGTACCATTGCCTCTATTTCATGCACAGCTTCGAATAGTACGGCTATTGCAATGGGCGTATTCATATCATTGCAGAGCGCCTCCCAACAACGCTCTTCAAGCGTTTCTACCGCGAAATTACTGCTTGTACTTGGCGTTATATATTCCAAAAGTTGCCATGCATTCTGTAGGCGTTCTAACCCTTTTGCGGCAGCTTGTAATGCGCCGTTGCTAAAATCAAGAGTAGAACGATAATGCGCCTGAAGTATAAAGAAACGCACAGTCATGGGCGCATAAGCTTGGTCGAGCGATTCATGTGCTCCCGTAAATAGCTCTTGCAGGGTAATAAAGTTACCTAAGGACTTACCCATCTTTTGCCCATTGCGCGTAACCATATTATTGTGCATCCAGTAGCGTACGGTAGGCGAACCTTTCGCTGCCATGCACTGCGCTATTTCGCAGTCATGATGCGGAAAGAGAAGATCCATTCCTCCACCATGAATATCAAACTCTTCGCCCAAATACTTCATGCCCATTGCAGAGCATTCGAGATGCCACCCAGGAAACCCCTCTCCCCACGGCGAAGGCCAATGCATGATATGCTCAGGGCTAGCTTTTTTCCACAAAGCAAAATCGAGTGGGTTTCTTTTACTCTCCTGCCCTTCTAACGTACGCGTATTCGCTTGCATGTCCTCGACAAAACGCCCAGATAGTACCCCATAGTGGTGATCTTGTTCAAAACGACTGATGTCAAAATATACATTTCCGTCGCTCACATACGCATAACCAGCCGTTAGTATCTTCTCAATGAGCGCAATTTGTTCAATGATATGTCCCGATGCTCTGGGCTCAATACTCGGCGAGAGTACGTTTAACTCTCGCATCATATCATGATAACGTTCCGTATATTTTTGGGCGATTTCCATGGGTTCTAGTTGCTCAAGCTGTGCACGAGCAGCGATCTTATCGTCTCCCTCATCTGCATCATGCTGAAGATGCCCCACATCTGTAATATTCCGCACGTAACGTACTTTATAACCAAGGTTACGCAATAAGCGAAAAAGAACATCAAACGTAATTGCGGAACGAGCGTGCCCTAAATGTGGATCACCATAAACCGTTGGACCACAGACATACAACCCCACGTGTGGGAGGTGTAAGGGGATAAATACTTCTTTCTTACGAGATAAAGTGTTATAAATGCTCAACTCACGCATAGCCTCTTAATTCTTACATTCACAATAACAAAAGTAGCAAATTGGAAGCGAAGCGGAGAAATGCACAATATCAAACTGAATTTTACAAAACGTCAGATGTCGGAATTAGTAGTCGAAATTATTGGTGTTTGGTGATCTTTTTTCATAAGGGCAAAAAACGGGACGGAGCTTGTGCAGAGTCTCTCTCCTAGTTGCGCATTGAAGAGCCAGAAAAAGCACTCATAGAGTTCAATAAATCACAACAAAATGCAACTGCGAGACGAGGTCTTATTGAGATCGCACATTTTAATGGTGCGATCAGGGTCTGTGTGTTCTAAAAACACGATCTCCACTTTTACTAGACAACAATAATTTCTAATCGCTTGTCGAGTGGTCGCCCGTCTGGCGTTAGGACCGAAGTACGCTGCCTGCTAAGATTCCGGCGTTAGAATCCGCCTGCTAAGGCTCTGGTGCAAAAATAAAAACAGACACCCCTTGCTTATAAGAGGTGTCTGTTTTATTGATTACAAAATCGTAAGGACTTATTTCACCACACGATACGTCTTCGTAGCTCCACCTTTAGCATTCAACTGCAAAAGATAAATTCCTGCAGAAAGCTCTGAGGTGTTTACTAGTGTTTCAGAAACTTCTAACACACCCGATGCAACCTTTACTCCTTGCGTATTCAATAGAATATATTCACCTTCTAAGTTACCATTCGTAATGCGTAACTGATTGTGGAACGGATTAGGCGATACAACCACATCAGCAAATAACGCATCTTCTACCGCAGCATTGGGGTCGCCTTTTTGCTTAAGGGTCACCATCTGCTTAATCTCATTATTGTCTTTGAGAGCAAATGTAAGTTTAGCCGTACGAGCATCTTTGCTGCTATTTGGGTCAGCCTTGATAGTCACTTTCGTTTCACCAGCATCACCCTCTTTAGGCTCTATTTGTAACCAATCAGCATCGTAAGTAAGCGTCCATTCCCTAGAGCTTTCTACCGTAAAGTAGTTCTCTTTCTTTTCACCAGCGGCAGGGAAAGTATAACCATTTGCGGGAGTAATCGAGATTGCGCCTTTTTGCTTCAACGTTACCACCTGCTTAATCTCACCATTGTCTTTAAGAGCAAAAGTGAGTTCCGCCGTACGCGCCTCCTTACTGCTATTTGGCTGAGCCGTAATCGTCACTTGCGTTTGGCCAGCATTGCCTTCTTTTTGCTCTACTTCCAACCAATCGGCATCATAAGTCAGCGTCCATTTCCCAGTGCTTTCTACGGTAAAGTAGTTTTCTTTCTTTTCACCTGCGGCAAGGAACGTATATTCTTCTACAGGAGTCACTACAATAGATGCTTCTTTCTGCTTTATCGTTACCACCTGCTTAATCTCACTATTGTCTTTGAGTGCGAAAGTAAGTTTAGCCATACGAGCATTGCTACTATTTGCCTCTGCCGTAATAGTCACTGTCGTTTCACCAGCTTCGCCCTCTTTAGGCTCTATTTGCAACCAATTAGCATCGCACGTCAGCGTCCATTTCCCAGTGCTTTCTACGGTAAAGTAGTTTTCTTTCTTTTCAC
>CAJPTS010000011.1 GCA_905373625.1 Bacteroidia bacterium | reverse complement strand
CTCTTAACTCTTAACTCTTTTATGAGGTTATAATACTAATGAGCAGTTGTTTCATCTGCTCGTAGGGCTTATTACCCGCAGATCCTACCCCTTTTAACTTCATATCAAAATCGCGCATGTTTGCGATAATTCTTGCGCAGCGCTTGGGTGGGAACTGTGCAATAGCATTATTAAATTCTTTTATACGTCCCTCTTTTATATTGAGTATACGTGCCACTTCTCCAACCTGAAGGTTACGTTGTAATACTCCCCAGAGGAGGACTTTCTGAAAGTAACTGAAAAGTGCGGCATTCAAAGCTATCAGACTATTGGTATTGCGGTTCTCCGCCATGTAATAAAGTATCGTTAAAGCTTTGTTAAGATCGCGCTCCACAATGGCCGTGGTTAGCTGATAGGGCGTATACTCTCTGTTAGGTTTTAGTTCCTGTAGCGTTTCTAATGTAATCTGCCCTCTCCCCTTGGGAAGCGTGGCAGCAATTTTCCGAATCTCGTTGTCAATGGCTGTTAGCGAATTGCCTAATAGCGCAATAATGTGCTCAGTAGCCGCTCTTTCTATTTTGCAACCATTATTAGCCGCAATGTACTCCACAATGGGGACTACCTGATTATCAAACCTAGGAGGCGTTGATTCAAACAGCAGTCCTTGCGTTCGTACTATTGAAAGCATTGTCTTAAAATTATCGTCCTGTTTTTTCGTTTTAGGAGTCAACTTTTGAAATTCTAGGACGACGACTCCCTTATTCTTAGGCGTTTTAAATAAAGGGAGAATTGGCTCCCAATTAGCGATGTTGTCAGCTTCGCGCACAACCAAGAGCGTATACTCGGAATTACCTAACTGATTACGGTTTCCCGCCTTGAAGATTTCATTCTCATCCACGAGCGAGGTTATCAATTCCGTATAATTGAAAAGTCTATTCTCGGGTAGAATGGTTCGCTCAACAATGGCATGAATAAGTTGCTCCTTAAAATAGATTTCCTCACCATAAAGCACATAGAAGGGTTCGATGATCCCTTCTTCTAACCGTTTGAGCGTCTTTTGTAGTTCTTCAAAGGATACAAATTGCGTACTCCATGTATTTTTCTTCTTTGCCACTGCCATGCCTTGCTGCTTGCTGGTAATGGCAGTAAAGGTAACTGCTCTTTCGGAGAATACGTGTTTTAGACAACTTTATCAGCTGCGGGGATAGGGTAAAAAAGGGGGTATTACAGTCAGGAAAAATGTTTATCTTTGAAATAGATATAAACAAAACGGTAGATGAGAATAAAAGATGAATTCTCTGATACTTACTGCCTAGCTGGCGTTTTTGATGCAGCCAATCCTGCATATGGCTCAAAAATAGAAGGTGCTTCTCATTATAAATATAAGCTGAAGAACATTTTAGATATTCACCGTTAATACCCTCTTGTACAATGAGATCATTCGTTTTCACTATTGCTACACTGTTAGCAACGTTCTTTCTTTTTTCATGTACGATGGAGATAGAGAGGGAGACTCCACCACGCCTTTATCACTATGAATACTATTATGTTCCTACAACAATAGATGTTGTAGATGCTGGAGAGGGTTTCTTCAATATTCACTTAATGTCGCAAACTACTGTGGAGTCCCCATCACAAAAATTCAAAGAATTAAGTAAAATATATGGAGAGGAGGGAAAAAAAGAAATCCCAAGAGGGATTTTTAGGAATGGCAAGCCTTATAATCTTAGAGGGATTTCCGTATTTCAATCAACAGATGACGGTAAAATGCTAGATCTCTCCGACCAATTCTTTATTAGCATAAGTAGTGCCGAACGCTATATAAAATCTAATTACGCCCCTGATGAGAGTATAGACAACATCACAAAAAAAATTAGTGATTTAACAGAATACGATTTGAAATGGCTTCCTGCGTATTTCCAAATATATTTTGATCCTACGATAGATATGCGGAAAGTTACCTTAAGGGTGGAAGTCGAACCTGGGTATGGTATTACTATACCTCTTGTGCCTTTCAAAACCAGTATTAGCGATTATTTCATGTTCTAGAATTCTTTGTAAGATGTGATTATTGTAACGGCGTGTCTTAACACGCCGTTATTTTTTAGAACCTTAGCTTTCTAATATTGGGCTCATTACGTTCTAGCTCCTGTAACGTTTCAATACCAATACGGATGTGTTCTTCTGCAAACTGGCGGTTCACACGCTTGTCGCTTTCTTCTGTCTTAATTCCCTCTGCAATCATTGGCTGATCCGAGATCAGGAGCAATGCTCCGATCGGGATCTGATTATAAGCCCCTACGGTGAACAACGTGGCGCACTCCATATCAACAGCCACTACCTGCACCCTACCAAGATAGCGCTTAAAATGCTCATCAAATTCCCAGACGCGCCGATTGGTGGTGAGAACCGTGCCAGCCCAATAATCCGAACTATGTTGCTGGACAATCTCGGCCGTAGCCCGTTGCAAATTGAAGGTGGGGAGTGCAGGTACTTCGGGAGGAAAGTAGTTGTCTGACGTACCCTCGTGACGTATGGCGGCGACGGGGAGAATGAAATCTCCTAGAGAAAACGAATCATGCAGTCCTCCACATTTTCCCAAAAAGAGTGAGGCACGTACAGGTACGGCTTCTAAAAGATCCATGATCGTTGCTGCATTAGGACTCCCAATGCCAAAATTTATCATAGTAATCCCTCGTGCTGAGGCTGAAGGCATATTTGCTGAAGGATTGGCTATCTCAGCTCCTGTAATTGTACAGAAGAGCTCTAGATAAGACTGGAAGTTCGTAAGAAGAATAAAGGGCTGAAAAGCCTCTAAGGGTAACCCCGTATAGCGTGGCAACCAGTTCTGTACTATTTCGTTTTTTGTCTTCATCTTACTCCGATCAACGTCTGCGTAAAAATAAAAGTTACTTTATACAAGGACTACAAAGCGTGGTTTACACGAAAATAAGCCCTCAGTTTTGCCTACTCCAAGAAAAATACTACCTTTGCGCTGTGATTGTAGGAAAGCGATACGCTTTTTTATTCACGCATACGATGCGGGGTGGAGCAGTTGGTAGCTCGTTGGGCTCATAACCCAGAGGTCGTAGGTTCGAGTCCTACCCCCGCTACTCGGTTAAGGCACGTCGTGATAGGCGTGCTTTTTTTATTTCAGCAAAGTCTAGGGGGCATATATTCTAAAATCGAGACACTCGCCGCAATAGGAACACAAGCTGAAGCGTTACTTACTAAGCGCTTTTGGCGCACTACATGAAAATGTTCTTTACATGCGCATTCCGACGCGCCTTCTGAATATCATTCTCCTAGTTCTTGCTTCGCTGGTAGTGGTACTCACGCTTTTTGTGACCCACCGCCAAGCCAGTCGGTTGGAAGAAGAAGAGAAGCATAAAATCAACCTTTGGGCGGAGGCGACTCGTCGCGCGGTGGATCTTAACAGTCCGCAGCAGGATTACGAATTTATTCTTCAGGTGATAGAACGTAATGAGACCGTGCCCGTACTGCTTACTAATGGCGCACAACGCCCAATCTCTATGCGCAACATACCCGAATCTGTATTGGGCGACGAAAAGAAGTTACAGGAGCTAATAGAGCGTTTTGCTGCCACTAATCCGCCAATACGTATTGTCTTCCCCTCGGGCGATGAGAATTACGTTTACTACGGGCGTAGCATAACCTTGACCGAATTGCGCTATTATCCATTCATACAACTGTCACTTATTTTAGTTCTTGTACTGTTGGGGTACTTGGTTTTACACTATTCGCAGCGTTCGGAAGAAAATAGTGTTTGGATCGGGATGGCGCGCGAGACGGCCCATCAACTGGGCACCCCCATCTCGTCGCTCGTAGCGTGGAAAGAGCTTTTATCGTCAGAAGAGACGGATCTGATTGATTCGCAGGTATTAGCCGAATCATTAGGCTTAGACGTAATACGTTTGCAACGGGTCGCAGAGCGCTTCTCAAAAATTGGTGCAAAACCTCAACTAGACGACACGAATCTCGAAGCCACCATTACGGCATCTATTGATTACATGCGTGGTCGCGTCTCGCAGCGCATCAATCTGAGCTTGGAGGTCATTACCCCTGTACGCCCCGTGGCACACAATGCCATACTCTTTCAATGGGTGATCGAGAATCTCATTCGCAATGCCGTAGATGCCATGGCTGTTGGTGGCGCCATTAAGCTGACGCTCACGTACCTTGATCGGAACGTCCGTATTGATTGTAGCGATACAGGGTGCGGTATTAGCAAAAGGAAGTGGAAACGAATATTTCACCCTGGCTATAGCACTAAGACGCGCGGATGGGGACTCGGACTATCGCTCTCGCGCCGCATTATACGCAATTACCACAAGGGGCGTCTCTTTGTACACAACTCCGTACCGCTACAAGGAACTACTTTTCGCATACTTCTCCCCTACCATTAATTAGGTACGAGGTTCAAAGTACTAAGTTCACGCGAAGCGATTAAAGATGGCGCACTGTGGCGCAAGTAAGTTCTAAGTTCGTGCAAGGCGCATTACAGAATGGATTTTACTTCGTACCTTGTACCTAGTACCTGATTGGACTCTCTCCTGCATTCTTACACAAAGCGCGATTTTCGGTATTTTTGCCAAACATTGTTCGCAAACTCTAATCGGAAAGAAGATGTTCGGTCTATTTAGTCGCAAGAAAAAAGACAAAGAGAATCTGGATAAGGGGCTTCAAAAGACCAAGGAGGGACTGTTCTCAAAGTTCGCACGCCTGATAACGGCACGTTCGCGTATAGACGACGATATGCTGGACGAGCTCGAGGAGATTTTAATATCTTCAGACGTGGGCGTAGAAACAACCATTAAGATCATTGAAACCCTTAAAGCTCGTGTAGCTCAAGATCGCTACAAAGATGCCGCCGAATTACAACAATACCTGCGGGAGGTGATCTTGGAATTGCTACATACGGGCATCTCTACAGACGCGTCTGCGAACCCAGAAAAGCCCTATGTTATTTTGGTGGTTGGAGTAAACGGTGTGGGGAAGACGACCACAATAGGAAAGTTGGCACATAAATTCGCACAAGAGGGTAAAAAAGTACTGATCGGAGCTGCTGATACGTTCCGCGCTGCCGCTGTAGATCAGCTAACAATATGGGCAGAACGCGCACAATGCCCGATTGTCAAGCAACAAATGGGGGCAGACCCCGCCTCTGTTGCCTTTGATACCATGTCCTCCGCCAAAGCAGGAGACTATGACATAGTATTGATTGACACCGCAGGGCGCTTGCATAACAAAGTTAACCTCATGAATGAGCTAAGCAAGATTAAGCGCGTCATGCAGAAAGTATATCCGTTTGCGCCGCAGGAGGTACTCTTGGTACTGGATGCCGCCACGGGGCAAAATGCCTATGAGCAGGCAAAGCAATTCATGAGCGTTACAGAGATTACGGGCTTAGCACTTACGAAGCTTGATGGTACGGCACGCGGTGGCGTTGCGATCGGGATTAGTGCTCAGTTGCAAGTACCGATCCGCTACATCGGTGTAGGAGAGGGTATTGATGACTTGCAGGAGTTTGATCGCGATGCATTTGTGGAATCGCTGTTTGCATAATGCGTAAAAAGAGAGCGTGCACGCAAAGAGTGGTAATCGTAACCTTAGGTTGTTCTAAGAATCTGGTTGATAGCGAACATCTGGGAGCTGGCTTCCAATCGGGGGGCTGGCATGTGGAATATGATACCGAACCGCGGAGGGGCGATGTACTAATACTCAATACTTGCGGTTTTATTGGCGACGCCAAAGAAGAGTCCGTAAATTACATATTGCGTGCCGAGCAGATGCGGCAGCACGGAGTGCTATCGCAGTTAATCGTGATGGGCTGTTTGGTGCAGCGCTACAAAGATGCGCTAGCCGCTGAGCTCTCGCACGTGGATAAATGGTACGGCGTAGGCGCAGAGCAGCAATTATTACGCGATATGGAGCTTGCGGTAGACGCCTCCTGCCTTCGCCTTCTATCAACGCCCAAACACTTTGCTTACCTAAAAATTGCGGAGGGCTGTGACCGTCATTGTGCCTTTTGCGCCATTCCTGCCATACGAGGGCGATTTCAATCTGAGACGCGCGCACGTCTATTACAGGAAACGCAAGAATTAGCTGCGCGAGGTGTGAAAGAGCTCATTTTGGTTGCACAGGAATTAACCTATTACGGACACGACAGCGGACAGCGCGGTGAACTTGTAGCGTTACTCAAGGAGCTTGCACAAGTAGACGGTATAGAGTGGATGCGTCTGCATTATGCCTACCCGCATGATTTTCCCCCCGACCTGATAGATTGGATGGCAACAGAGCCCAAAGCGTGTCACTACCTCGACATCCCTGTTCAACACATCAATGATGGGGTACTGAGCAGCATGCGGCGCAGTCATAACCGTGCACAAACCATAGAATTGATCGAACGCCTACGTGAGCGCCTTCCTGACATTGCACTCCGTTCTACGCTCATTGTCGGGTATCCGACCGAGGGCGAGCAAGAGTTTTTAGAACTCTTAGAGTTCGTAAAGTGGGCGCGCTTTGAGCATCTGGGCGCATTTACTTATTCTGAGGAGGAGGGGACTTATGCCGCGCAGCATTTACAAGATCTGGTATCTGCCGAGGAGAAACAGCGACGCTATGATGAGCTGATGCGTCTGCAACGGGGTATTGCAGAGACAGTCCGCGGAGAACGAATCGGAAAGAATATGCCTGTTCTCGTAGAAGGGATGATGGACGAAAATCTGTACATTGCACGAACACAGTACGACTCACCCGAGATAGATGGAGAGTTTCATTTAACCACGCACGGTACGCCCCTCACGCTAGGGACTATTGTACAAGCTCGCACAACGGGTGTGGTAGACTATGATCTGCAAGGCGAGCTAATCTGAGAGACAGCTTGTTATCAACGGATTTCACGTATAAAACCAGCCTTACGAGGCGCTGCCAAACGGGGCTCTCCTGCCAAATAACCGAGTGCAAGGAAACCGATTCCTTCGTAAAAGTCTTCAATTCCGAAACGTTGCATAAAATTCTTCCCCTCCTCCGTTGCAAACACCTCACGGGCACGATGTACCCAACACGATCCTAGCCCTACGGCGTGCGCTGCAAGCATTAAATTGCCCATGACTAATGCGCCGTCGTAAAGGTAAGTTGCTTGCCGTCTATCAGCAAATACTATAAAAAGGAGCGGAGCGCCATAGAACGGGTCGTCCTCACTACCCATTATTTGCGCGTTTAATGCCGCAAAACGGTCGCGATACTCTCGGTTATATAGTTTGACAATCAACCCCGCTTGTCGCCCCATTCCAGAGGCTGCAAATGTGCCCGCTTCTGCCACCTTTGTTAAGAGATCTTCTGGCGGGATACGTGTGGGATCAAAACTCCGTACACAACGTCGTGTTAATATTGCTTCTAACGCTTCCATGCTTATTCCTTTGAATTCTAACGGGCTATACTCCGCACAGTTATGAAACGTTAGTCTTCGTCAGGAGGTTGCGCGTCCGCGGGCGTTTCTATCGGAGTGGTAACAGGTTCAGCAGGAGTTTGCTCTGTGGTACTCTGCTCGTCGGATGCTGGGGTAGACTTATTGATTTGCTCTTTTTGTTCTTCAAAGAGCGCAGAACTCATCTCTTGTAGCGTTCGCAAATTCTCTTCCAATCGCGTCCGATAAACCTCTAGGCGTTCTATTAGCGTTAGTACACTTTCCAAACTACGGTTGTGTAAATCGAGAGCCATAAACTCTTGCAGCGTAGCCAAGTTTTCTTCTGCCTGTTTAACTTGCGCCGCGAGATAGGCATTTGCTTTGTTTGTAGAATCGGGAGCATAGAGCTTGTTGTAACTCTCTCTAACTCTTTGCAACGTAGCTACTTGTGCAAATACCCACGGCGAGTATTTATTCACCAAACTGTCTCGGCGCAACAATGCAAGCTTCAGATCTTGCAGCTCCAACTTCGCATTAAACTGCTCCACCGCCTTATATGCACTATCCCGACATGGCACGCAACTCGTGGCGCGCGAGAGCTTTAAGAGGTTCTGTGGCGCAGAGCGCGTTTGATTCGTAGCTGGAATAAGCGCGAGCGAGTCAATCTGCGGGATAAAGACTTTACGGTACAGACTAGTTTCGAGCTTCGCCATTTGTTCCCGAATGAGCTGTCCTTCGGGTTGCGTTTTCATCATATCGCGCTGGAAGTGATCGCTAAAACGCAGACGAGCAATTGTATTTTCCAGTGCTACGGCATCAGTAGGTTGCTGCCCCTGTTCGATGGCATCTAGCGTTTTCACAAGCTCCTGCACCGACCGCAGATTATAATCATCTGCCATATACTGATCGGCAAAGCCTATAATGCGCTGATACTCGGGTGCAAAAAGCGAGGAAAATGCCCGATTATCCTTGTATTTATATTGCATCTCGGCGTAGCTCTTTACCAGTCCGCGGTAGTGCTGCATCAGCGTAAAGAGACTGCCAGCGATGGCATCAGTATTCCCCGACCGATAGTTGAGCTTGTAAACCTCCAGGTGATTCTTGAAGGTGGCAAAAACCGTAAGGAAAGCAGCAAAATCGCGTTCCTGACGGTAGGTCTCGGGAGTTATAACACCTTGCCTAAAATCGTTTTCTACCTTAAGTTTTCGTTTCTCAATATTGGCAAACGTCACCTCATCGCCCGTGAGTGGTTGTACGCGGTACTGCGATTTGTAATTTATTACGACCACCAAGGGGTAGGCACGCATGGGCAGCACGCGTCGGATGGAAGCGCGCGTTTGTATACCTAGCCCTACAGTATCTAGGAACTGACGTAAAGGGGCTGTCTGCATCTCGTGGTGGGGACTATTGGCCGTTTTAAGCTCGTAGATCTTGATGGAGTGGATGCGCCTGTCAAAGTTGCGTTGTTCAAAAAGGCGTATGGTAGAGCTGAAACGATATTCGCGTTTCTTTGTATTGGCATCCAGCAGGTTACCAAATTCTCCAACTAGTGACATTACAGCCCCGATGGGAGTAGTTATTTTGCCGATATTCTTGAGCTGCGAGGCTACCATTTGGAGTATCATATCGCCATTATTACCCGTAATGGCATGTACTCGGATCTCTGCATCTATATTATCTGACGCCGAGGCGAGCGGGAGGTTATCAAGGACGCGCACGTGATCAATATTGTCTGAGGCGAGAGTTTGATACCCAGATTTCGGATCGCTCGAAACTTGAAAATGATAAAGCGGGTACGTAACCTCGGCATCACCAAAAAAGCGGACATTACGGAGACTTGCTGTTATAAACAGGTACTCTATCCACTCCTGCGGACTACGCTTTTTCTTTTTGCGTTTTTTGCCCGAGGCGTACTCGTAAAAGTCCAGTTCATTTATTACGTCGCCGAACTTGTCGGGATTGAAAAGAAAAATGTCTGTAGATAAATATTGCCACTCACTTGTAAAAGGGAAGGTCACCGTATCAGAATACAGGAGGTGGGGCTCAATGTTTGTTTGCGCACCACTTGTTTGAGGAAGGGCGACTAACGTGCTCAATAGGGGCAGGAGGAATAGGTATTGTAATTTCATTTTTTTATTTCATCTAACGTGGTAAGTACGGCATCCCAAGATACAAGCTGAGTGGTACGTATGGCAGTATCGTTAACTAACAAATAGCCTAATTCGCGCAATGTAGCACTTGGGTAAAGCCGTTTTCCTTGAAAAAGTTTATAAGACACCGTATCACGTTCTCCGCGTCGCAACAAACGGAGGTCTAACAAAGGCGTAATAACAGATAGGCGCTCACGCGTTTCGGTGCTGATTGTGTCTGTGTAGCGATCGAGTTCCAACGTAGTAAAGGCATAGAGGAAAGCACTCATGCGCACGGTATCGTAGGCGTATTCGTGTTGCTGCTTATGGTCAAAAAGTGCCACATGAAGCGAATCTTGTACTTGTACGCAGAACGAGTTAGTGGCAGTGTTTGACCACGTAACCTGAATGGTTTGCAAATCGCTCGGTCTACGGATGGTGAGTGAACGTTCCGTCCAAGCGTCTGGGGTAAGGGCTAGATCTTGTATTGTGGCACGAGCAAAACCAACGGTACGTACCAAATAGTAGCTACTATTGTACACGAGCATTAGCTCTCCTGCGGCATTATTTCCTAAGGTAAATGCCGAGATGCTACTTGGAGTACTCAATGTTACCTGTAAGCCAGAATCGTGCAAATTCTGCACTAATTCTTGAGGAGGCGTGCCACTGATGGGGAAACGCACCTCAACGCGTTGGAAATAATCTAGGAGGGTCTGTATACTATTGGCGGTGGCAAGGCGCTGGGTTTGTTTTTCATACCAACGGTCATCTTTGCATACAAGTTCTAGAGTATCACTTCCACGTACGAGTGTAATGGCATTTAATTGGGTCTGTTGCGGCAGTAGTTGTATGCGCGAGCTGCTGCTCCAATTCTGGCTCTTATAAAACCAAATCCCCGCAGCGATGAAAAGTAAGAGAAGAAATAGCAAAAGATAGAGGTAAAGTCGTCGCATTGCACTCCCAAATGAGCGAGTAAAAGTACGAAGTAAAAAGTAAAAGCCAGAAGTAGGTACAAAGTACGAAGTACCAAGTCCAAAGTAAATCCCAGATAATTTTCGCTTTGCGCGTACTTTGAACCTCGTACTTAGTACCTAAATTTTGCTTCTCGCCGTTAATTTGGGCTTTTAGTATTTTTGTGTGCAATGTTATTAACGCACGCCCACGCAAGCAAAAAGAGGAGCGAATAAAATGTCAGATACGGAACAGATAGCCATTCAAGATTTGTATGCAGAACCCTATCGCCACTGCTTCGGTTGTGGTCCTGATAATCCCCACGGTTGGCATATAAAAAGCTATTTACTGGGCGTCGAGGTGTTAGCTCATTATACCCCTCATACCGAATATACGGGAGGCGTTCCCGAGAACCTGTACGGGGGTTTGTTGGCCGCTATTTTAGACTGTCATGGCACTGCCGCTGCCGCCGCTTTTTACCACGTATCACAAGGATTTAAGTTGGGAGTAGAACCCTTAATGCGCTGTGTAACAGCCTCGCTCACCGTAAATTACCACAGACCCACTCCTATGGGACAAGAACTTAAACTCGTAGCACGGTGCATCGAGATCGAGGGACGCAAAGTAACTCTCGGACTCTCCGTATATATAGGCGATACCCTATATTGCGATGGGCGTATGCTCGCAGTACGTGTGAAAGCATAACCTTGCCCTCTGTACTCTGAGCTGTACTGCGCATCATGAGGTATTACATTCTCCCTCTTCTACTCTTCTTGTGCTTTGCCTCCCAAGTACGGGGACAACGCGGCGGTGAGTCAACTTATGCTTACCTTCAGTTACCCATTTCGCCCCGTATTGCAGCACTAGGAGGTAAAGTGCCTGGGTATGGTGGCGAGAAAGACTTGTCGCTCAGTGTAGCCAATCCAGCATTTGCACACCATCGGTTACACAATGCAGTAGAAGTTAGTGGCAGCCTCTTTTTCGCAGACGTGAAATATAGCTACGCCTCCTACTTCCACGCCATAGATAGTAGTCTGACCGTCGGGGGACATATGCGTCAGATGTGGTACGGAGACTTTGTGCGACGCGACGAACGTGGAGAAGAAATGGGACACTTCCGCGCCTTCGAGATGGCAGTCGGACTTCATGCCTCTTATCAGCTGCCACGTGGCTGGAGTGTAGGCACGACGCTCACCCCCCTCTATTCGAGCTTAGAGCGATACTGGTCTCTCGGACTAGCGTGCGATCTAGCTGTTGGTTACTCGGACAGTGCGGGCTTGGTCTCGGTGGGACTTGTGGCGCAGAATATCGGAGGGACACTGAAAACCTACTCAGGTCGGCACGAGGACGCGCCTTTTGAGCTGCTGGCAGGTGCAAAGATCCGCATGCGCTATGCTCCAATTGTCTTTGTATTTACGTTGCAACACCTAGAGAACTGGCAGCGCCGTTTTATACGCGAGTCGGCTTATGATGGTGCACTGGCGAACGGAGTAGATCCTAAAGAACGCCCCTCGGTCTGGCAGCATATCAGCTCGGAGATTCTGGCACACCCCATAGTAGGCGTAGAATTTCACCCCTCGCGATACTTCTTTGTGCAGGGCAGCTACAATCACGGACGACGCATGGCGATGATAACTCCTTCGCAATACTCGTTAGAAGGCTTTGCATGGGGTTTTGGCATACAGATCCGCCGCTTGGCAGTCCGTTTTAGTCGTGCTGTATATCATGCGACGGGGGCAAGCAATCACCTATCCGTGGCATTCTACTTTAGTGGCGGACGCGATGCTGCGATGCGCCCATACGCGACTCCCAGTCGGAAAGTCGAAGCGCCTACAGACGAACTTTTGGAAGACGAGGAAGAGGAAACGCTCTAATACATTGACTCGAATCGCCCCAAATACAAAACCGATCCTTAAGATGAAACGCGGAATTACAATCGCTATAGATGGTCTCTCTTCTTGTGGTAAGAGTACTTTTGCCAAAGCTCTAGCACACGAGCTCGGTTACATCTATATAGACACGGGGGCAATGTATCGGGCTGTCACCTTGGCTTTCATACGTGCCAAGATAGATGTACCTGAGGCATTAGCCGAAGACGCTGTAGAGTCCTTTTTAGCAGGGCACACAGTGTCGTTTACACTAAACGATAAGAAAGAACCCGTGGTAACCTTAGATGGCGAGTTGCTAGGCGATGAGATACGCGGTAACGAAGTAAGTTCTCTCGTTAGCCAAGTAGCCTCCATCCCCGCTGTACGTCGCGCTATGGTGGCGCAACAACGCCTGTTGGGACAAGATGGGGCGATAGTGATGGATGGACGCGATATAGGTCAAACCGTCTTCCCCAATGCAGAATTAAAGATTTTCATGGTGGCTAGTGATACGGTTCGTGCGCAACGCCGTTTCGATGAACTCTGTGCAAAAGGACTTCCCGCTACCTACGAAGAGGTGTTAACCAACTTAACGCAGCGCGATCGAATAGATCAGACGCGTGCCTGCGACCCCATGCAAAAAGCGCCTGATGCCATAGAACTAGACAATTCGGCTATGACGCCTGCGCAACAAATGGAATGGGTACTCCCCATTGTACAAGAAAGAATAAGACAACTTTCTCGCTGATTTTTATACGGAGTCAGGCTTGCCGTTCGGTCATTTGTTGAACGCGCCTTGCCACGGCTTCCATCAGCCATC
The DNA here is from genome assembly GCA_905373625.1 of Bacteroidia bacterium. Lineage (GTDB taxonomy): Bacteria > Bacteroidota > Bacteroidia > Bacteroidales > CAJPTX01 > Bacteroides_D. The sequence goes on along the minus strand of CAJPTS010000011.1, from coordinate 5,942 downwards.
GGGGCGTAGAGGTGGCGCCGCAAATACCGAGAGAGTTTACGCCCTTTAACCAATCAGCCACAATATCATCCATTCCCGTGGTAAAATAAGTTCGCGGATTTACACTCTTACATTCCTCGAAGAGCATTTTGCCATTGGAGCTTTTTTTCCCACTCACAAAGAGAATGGCATCATGTTGTTTGGCAAAGAGTGCCAAAGACTCGTGTCTGTTAGCGACCTGTGCACACGTACTGGCATGTATCTTTAAGGGCAGCTCTGCCGTAGTGCAAACTGCACGCATACGTTCCTCTATGAGCGCAGTAATCTCTTTATAGTGTTGAGCACTCATGGTAGTTTGCGAGAAGCATTCGGTGGGGCGTTGAAAATCTATGGCGTTCAGATCTTCTGCGCTTTGTATCACATGTACCTCGCAGTCGGTTTGTCCTCGCAAGCCATTTACTTCGGCATGGTCAGGTTTCCCAAAGATGATAATCTGCCCTCCACGCATTTTAAGCGCCTCGCCGCTCTTTTTTACCTTCTTCTGTAGTTGCAATACGACAGGACACGTGGCATCTACGACCTCCATGTCCAACTCTTGTGCACGTTTGTACGTACTGGGGGGTTCGCCATGTGCACGAAACATAATACGTTCGTTACTGTGCCTTCCCAAATCCTCTGCATATATGGTGCGTAACCCCGCCTCTTCTAAACGCTGTACCTCTGCGCCATTGTGCACGATATCGCCCAGACAGAGCAGTTCTCCTCGCTGTTCGAGCTCACGCTCTGCAAGCTCTATGGCGCGTACTACGCCAAAACAGAAGCCCGAATTCGGATCAATTTCGATTTGCATTGCTGAGTCACCATCTACCCCGTGAGGGAATACACACCATATTTTCTCAGAGCAAAGATAGTGCTACTGCTTGAGCAAAAACCTAGTCAGCTCATCTACTTTAGCAACACTGTGATAACCTTTGAAAGGTATAGCACTCGCCGTCTCGGGGGGAAGATTAGCACCAAAGATCTGTTTGAACCCCAAACGTTGCGCTTCCAGCGTACGCTGATCCATACGTGCTACAGGACGGATCTCGCCCGCTAGTCCCACCTCACCCGCAAAACACCAATCGCTCGGGACGGCAAGATCATATACCGAAGAGAGAATGGCTACTAGCACTCCGAGATCAACGGCTGGGTCATCTACTTTAATGCCGCCCGCAATATTCAGGAATACGTCTTTAGTGCCCATACGCAGATTCAGTCGTCGTTCTAAAACGGCGAGGAGCATGTTCAGTCGTCGCGGATCATAGCCCGTAGTAGAGCGCTGCGGTGTACCATACGCCGAATTGCTGACCAACGCCTGTACTTCAACGAGAAGAGGGCGTATACCATTCAAAAGAACTGTCACGGCAATACCACTGAGATTTTCCTGTCGATGCGAGAGAAGTAACTCGGAGGGGTTAGTAATCTCACGCAGCCCCGTACTCTGCATCTCAAACATGGCCAGTTCATAAGTTGAACCGAAGCGGTTTTTAATGGAACGTAGCAAGCGGTAGTTATGGCTAGAGTCGCCCTCGAACTGCAAAACAACATCTACGATGTGCTCTAAAACTTTAGGACCCGCCAGTGTACCCTCCTTATTTATGTGTCCGATTAGTAATACAGGGACGCCGCTCGTCTTGGCATAACGGAGCAGCGCTGCTGCACATTCGCGCACCTGTCCTACTGAGCCTGCTGAGGAGTCCATATTCTCCGTATAGAGCGTCTGAATAGAGTCTATTACAACAAAACCTGGTTGTACTTCGGCGCAGTGGTGAAGTATACTCTCTAAGAGCGTCTCGTTAAGTATAAGACAGTTCGCTGGCAAAGCGCCTAAACGATCGGCACGCATACGAATCTGGCTAGCACTCTCTTCGCCCGAGACATACAGAATTCGGCCAAAGTGGCTAAAAAGTGCAATTTGAAGCGAGAGGGTTGATTTGCCGATTCCAGGTTCTCCGCCCAGAAGGGTAATAGAGCCTGGAACTATACCGCCTCCTAGGAGACGGTTTACTTCTTGTAGTCCCGAATCTAAACGTACTTCGTTACTACTCTGTACGTCGCGTAGGTTCTGTGGGTGTGCCTGACGCGAGATCTCTATGAGCCCCTTGGCATTCGTGGAGGGTTGTACTACTTTTTCTTCCACGTAAGTATTCCACTGCCCACAAGCTGGGCAACGTCCTAGCCATTTTACAGAACTCGCGCCACAATTCTGACAAACGTAGCTACTCTTTACCTTGACCATGCGTGTTACTCTTTCGCTGCTTGACTACAAAAGTAAGCAAGTAACACAAAGCAAGTAGGACTATGTACAAGAGGACTTGTCCTTCGTGCGAGAGCGTCGCATAAGCGAGGGCGTCGGGACGTGCAACGCCTTCCACAGCTAACCAAAGCACCACGGCAAGATGAAAAGACCCCATGCCGCCTTGGGCAGGTATTATCATACCAAATGTGCCTACCACGAGTATTGCCAAACTCGCGGCTGCTCCGAGGTGCGCCGTTGCGGGGAGTGCAAAAGAGATAGTATAAGCCATGAGCCAATAACACCCCCAAAGTAGGAACGTGTAGAACAGAAAAAGCCATTTCGCCCTAAGTTTTAGTATGCTTTTCATGCCCGTCTGGAGACCTTTTTTCTTATCATTCCACCAGTTTAGAATCCGCTGTCCGAAGCGCCCTGCACGAAGTAGGTATAAGAACAAGAAAATAGCCAAAATAAGCGCGATAATTATCGCAGCCGATATATATATCCTTGTTGCAGAAAAAGTAAGAAAGAATGGCTGTAAAACGCGATTCCAAAGAAAGCGCCCGAACCGATCAAAACTTACTATTACTGCGAGCAAAGTGACTACTACCGAAGAGAGTAAATCTATGAGGCGTTCGGTCACCACAGTACCTAAGGCTGTGGTAAGCGGTAAGGACGTCCGATTAGCGACGAGCGTGCACCGTCCCACCTCGCCCGCACGAGGAATGAGAAGATTTACGAAATAGCCAAAAAGGAGGGCATAAAATGCTTCGAAAAAGGAGACTGAGCGGCATTCGGCATTCATGAGCTGCTGCCACCGTACGGCACGCACAAAAAAAGAAGCGGTACTGATTAGTACCGCTACTACGATCCAAGCCCAATTAACGTCATGAAACGCGGCAAGGAAACTCTCAATCTCCACATCACGGAAGGCTAAGTAAAGCAGTACTACCGAGAAGGGAAGTACTATTAAAACTTTAACAAGCGGCTGCTTGAGCAGTGTTTGGAGCTTCGCCATCCGCCAGAGTGCTATGCTTAAAGCCTATTTGTTTTCGTATCTGGGAAGATGATAGAGGGTTGAAAGGTCTTCGCCTCCTCAAAATCCATAATAGCATAACCAATGATGATCACAATGTCATTCACTGCGCATTTCCGTGCCGCTGGACCATTAAGACAAATAACCCCCGAATTTCGTGCTCCGCGTATAGTATAGGTATCAAAGCGCTCACCGTTATTCACATTGACGATGGACACCCGCTCCCCTTCCAAGAGATTCGCGGCTTCCATGAGAGCCTCGTCTATCGTAATACTGCCGATATAATCTAGATTCGCTTCGGTAACATGTACCCTGTGGATCTTAGACTTAAGCATTTGTACTTGCATAGTCTTTTCAAGGTTTTATGGTTATAGCGAAAACCGTAATAGTATTCTCCGTTTCAGACCGCTTCGGCTTAGTAGCCGAGGTTATCTATCAGACGCACAGCACCAGCTTGCACGGCGGTAAGACAACGCGTATACTCGGGACGGTATTCGGCGAGTGGTTGCAACGTTTCAGCATCTGCAAATTCCAAATACTCCACGCGTAGAGGCGCTTTGGCTTCAATCTGTTGTATAGCCCATTCTCGCACCTCGGCAAGCGGTTTGGTCTTTAATAATTCGCCAGATGCTTTCAGCGTGGCATAGATAATAGGCGCTTCGCGGCGGCACTCCGAATCTAACAGCTGATTTCGCGAACTCATGGCTAAGCCGTCTGCCTCTCGAACAATGGGGCACGGCACTATCTCAATATTCAACTTCAACTGTCGTACCAAATCTTTAATGATGAGCATTTGCTGGTAGTCCTTCTCTCCGAAATAGGCACGCGTGGGCTGTACCAACTCAAAAAGTTTACTCACTATTTGTCCTACCCCATTGAAATGACCTGGTCTGTGAGCGCCCTCGAAGACTTTATCTAGGTTACCAAAAGTAAATTGGCGCGTATCTGGCGTGGGATAAATTTCTTTTTCGCTTGGTGCAAAGAAGATAGTAGCTCCAATACTTTCTACCAGCTTCCCATCGCTTAGAAGGTCTCGCGGGTAGGTTCTAAAGTCATTCGGGTTGTTGAACTGCGTAGGGTTGACAAAATCGCTTACTACGACCACATCGTTTTCCTCCATCGCACGTTTGATAAGCGACACATGTCCTGCATGTAACGCCCCCATCGTAGGTACTAAGCCTATGGAGCGTGCTAGTACCCGATGCGTCTCCAACAGATTCCGCAATTCTTCACACGTTTCGACTTGTTGCATTTTTCTTTGTCTGCTTTCCGTATTATTTCACTTCACCCGCGCGGTCTTTAACGATCTCGGAGTGTTTGCTTCTGTATAAAATCTGTTAGCTATTCTGTCTACGATAGCGCTGCAACTCACGGTCATTGTCGCGCTTCTTTAGCGTTTCTCGCTTATCGTGTTGCTGCTTACCTCTCGCTAGCGCAATTACTAGCTTTGCGTAGCCTCTACCACTAATGAAAAGGCGTACGGCTATAATAGTATTCCCTTTAGCATTTACGCCGCGTTGCAATTTAAGTAGTTCGCGCGCATTGAGCAGTAATTTGCGGTCGCGCCGCACCTCGTGATTATAAAAAGTCCCGAAGTGGTATTCGGGGATGTGCAAGTTACGCACCCACAACTCACCGTTAATAAACAGGCAGTACGCATCGACGAGGCTCGCATGCCCCTCGCGCAAGGACTTGATCTCGGTGCCCGTGAGCACCATCCCCGCTGTATAAGTGTCGATAAATTCGTACTGGAAACTCGCCTTCCGATTCTTGGCTATCAGTCGTTCTGCCATATCGTATACCACCGCACTATTCAGTGCGCAAAGGTAAGCATAATTGTAAGTGATCTGGGGGGTATCGACGACAGATCACGAGCCATACGTAATAATTGCCGTTACGTGCAAACCGAGAATGCTAGAATTAAATAGATATTCACTCTCCGTACCATCTATAATCCATTCACCTCTAGCGTTTTCCACTCTTTGATATTGCGCCGCTCCTCATCAAAGCTCGTGCCCACGAGCACTACCTGTTTGCCCTGCAAAAGAAGCGGTTTGTAATACTCCTGCTCCTGAATTTGGGCTAAAGCCTCTTCAGCAGTACCAGCGCTCCAGAGTTTGAACTCAAAGATGTAAATGATATCTTGAGTATGCACTACGCAGTCCGCACGACCTTTGGCGGAGTGTACTTCCGTTTGGATATAAAAACCCATCAACTGAAAGATGAGCGCCACAGCTATCTGATAGTTCTGCTCGCGCCACCGAACATCCTCTTCCGACGCGGTGCTATAAGGGATGCTTTCTAAAAGATGCGAAAGAGAGTCCATGAACTCATCTACCTTGCCCGCCCGCACGTCTTTGTAGAATTTGGCTACTAGCGGACGACAATCATCTATAAACAATGAAGTGTAAGAAGGCAAAAGATTTTTGATAAAGCCGTACTTAACCTCATCGTTTGGATAGCCGAGCAGGTAGAGATCAAGCTCGGAGTCGTAACTCTTAATCGTCAAATAACCTGCTTGAAAAAGAATGGGAATCGGAGAAGAAGCATCGGCACGGTAGGTACTCAGACTGTTAATATCCATCTCTACGTTGTTCTCCAAATCGGGGAGATAGTAATGTGTTTTTTTTAGGTACTGAACCAAAAAGGTGG
>CAJPTS010000010.1 GCA_905373625.1 Bacteroidia bacterium | reverse complement strand
CCTATAGCGCTCTGCTTTTAGCTTACTTCGTACTTTGTACCTTTTTCGTCTCTAATAAAAGACTGGAGCAGAGCCTAAAAGCTCAGCATCAACATACCAAGCAGCAAACTGACCAGGGGTAACCCCTCGCTGAGGCGTTTCAAAGGTCAAATAATAGCCTTCTTCTGTTCTCTGGAGTTGTGCATCCTGAAGCGGCTGTCTGTAGCGCAAACGAGCTTTTACGGGCATTTTATCGCCTATTGCGAGCGCTCTGGTCGGATTGACCCAGTGGACTTCTTCTGAAGCCATGAAGACCACTTGTCGGTTAAGGCAAGGATGTGCATGCCCCTGCCCCACATATACCCTATTACTCTTTACATCAATACCTAACACAAAGAGCGGCAGTTCTTTACCGCCTATACCTAACCCCTTACGCTGTCCTACTGTGTAAAAATATGCCCCCGCGTGATATCCCACCACCGTGCCCATATCGCGAGTTAATTCATACGGTTTAGCTTGTTCGCTTAAGGAGTTTGCACGCTGTGGTAGAGTGATATCGCGCGGGATCTCAATTATCTCCCCTCGCTTAGCCTCAAGACGCTGTGCAAGAAACGTGGGGAGATCTATTTTACCCACAAAACAGATCCCATAACTATCCTTGCGCTGCGCCGTAGCCAATCCTAAGTTTTTTGCCAACTCACGCACCTCGGCTTTCTGCATCGTGCCTATCGGGAAAAGTGCATGCTGAAGCTGCTGCTGATTTACTTGGCACAGGAAATAACTCTGATCTTTGCCCGCATCGCAACCAGCAAGGAGCGAATAGACGGTTTTACCCTCTATGACCGTCTCCTCTTTACGACAGTAGTGCCCCGTAGCCACGTAGTCTGCTCCACGAGCACGTGCAATCTCCCAAAAGGCGGCAAACTTAATTTCTCGATTACAGAGTACATCTGGATTGGGTGTTCGCCCTTTTGCATACTCCGCAAAAAGATATTCTATCACAGAATTTTTATACTCCTCGCTCAAATCTACCACCTCAAAGGGTATGTTTAATTTACGGGCGACGAGCGCAGCAAAATCGCGGTCTTCTTCAAAAGGACAATCCGACTTTAGAAGTCCCACACGCTCTGTCCAGTTCTGCATATAGATGCCCAGAACGTCATGCCCCTGTTGCTTCAACAAATAGGCAGCAACACTCGAATCTACTCCTCCCGAGAGTCCGACCACAACCTTTGCCATCTTCTATTTACGCCTTTCATACAGCGAGATAGACTTTCTCTATTAAAATCTTATACTAATATGGATAGATTAGCTAGATGTTCATTAACAAGTTGCACGAATTAACTACCCCACTTGCTGTTTCTTTTTATTAGTACGGGCACTCTCCCGTCGCATATCAATGGGCGAGACCGTTTGTAGAATATGTTGGATACTATCTGGCGTCCGCAAAAGCTCCTCACTGCGTATTAGTACCGTATCTCGCGCCAACGAATGCGCTAAACGCCCAGCACGATAGTAGTACCGCGAAATTATTTCTTGTTCTAGTAATTCTTTAAGTTCCGACCTGTGCGCGGTGTAATAAGCATTAAATTCGGACTCGAGCGATTCGCGTAAGCGTTGTAATTCTCCGCGCATAGCCGAGTCTACTGCTATTTCTTTTCCCATATTTTCCAAGCGCTGCACCTGATCAAACATGGCATTCTTGCGCGTATACTCCTTCTTCTTTACAAAAGCGAGAAAATCCTTCAGCTCCTTTTCTGATAGTTTGAACTTCTCCTTCGGGGGGATTTTGCTATTGTTCTGCTGATAACGATTGGCATAATCGTAAAACGCATTATTCACGTATAATGAAGCAATTAGAACACCATACTCGTGCGACTTTATTGCTATGTCAGGCCAAATACCTCCGCCATCATACACCGTGCGTCCGTTCACTGTTTTGAACTCACGCATGAGCGAATCGGGTATATACTCCACTGCCCCATTCTGATCGCGGTGCGCGTAATCAATAGCTTGGATACAGCGCCCACTTGGCGTATAGTACTTAGCCGTTGTAATCTTAAATACTCCGCCGTGAGGTAAGGGGCGTGTTGTCTGAACCAATCCTTTACCAAAGGTTTGTTCGCCGATAATCAGCGCTCTGTCAAGATCTTGTAATGCACCTGCTACAATCTCGCTCGAAGAGGCCGATTCTCGATTCACCAAGACAACCAGTGGTAAATCTTTGAAAGGTGACTCGCCCGAAGAAAGCACCGTATTTATCTGCTGCTGATTACGTCCTCTTACATCTACCACCTTAGTACCTGCGGGAACAAATAAGCTGACTAGCTCCACCGCTTCGTTAAACAGTCCCCCAACATTGCCGCGCAGATCTAACACTAATCCCTTTAAGGGTGCACCTTTTCCGCGAATGTTGTCTATCGCCGTACGTACCTCTTTCGCACAACCTGCCGTGAAACCTGACAGGTTTACATAACCGATATCATGCTTCAGACGCGTAGCATAAGCAATGGCCGGGATTTGTATACGAGCACGTTTTACACGTAACTCAATGCCCGTCTTCCCATAAGGGCGATTAACCGTAAGCTTCAGAACAGAATTCTCCTTCCCCTTTAGCTTAGCACTAACATCACTAACCGAGACGCCTTTCAGATCTACACCATCTATCTTGATAATCGTATCGCCCGTCTTTACGCCTGCATGAACCGCAGGGGTATTGTCATACAGTTGAGCTACATGCGTATAATCACCAGCCTTTTGGATCAGAGCTCCTATTCCCGCATATTCGCCCGTAGTCATAAACTGCAACGTCTCCTTGGAGCTCTCGGGGATATACTCGGTATACGGATCCAAGGTCTTTAACATACCTACTATACCCGCATTCGTTAGCTGTTCTGGGTCGGGTTCATCTACATCCATTAGCATCGCATCGCGGAATACGGCAAAGAGCGTTTCAAGATTCTTTGTAAGGTCATGATCCGTGTAGGCAGCAATACCTAAGAACGAAGCCCCTGCCCCTCCTAAGACCAATAATGTAACGAGTAGATATTTCTTTATCCGCATTTATGTGAAGATATTACAGTTTGAAATGAAGCGTTGCCCGATCTGAACAACGACTTGCTAAAGAACTACAAGAGGACACTATTATTTTTCGAGACTGCCGATCATCTTCTTAGCATCCACCCATTTATCAAAATCCTCGGCCGATACTAATCCTGTGGCAATAGCCGACTCGCGGAGAGTCAGATCCTCTGCATGCGCTTTCTTCGCAATCTTTGCCGCATTAGCATAACCTATATGCGTATTTAACGCCGTGACCAACATTAACGAATTATTCAGGTGCTCTGTGATTTTCTTAGTGTTGGGGCGAATCCCGCTGACACAATGCTCATCTATAGACACACAAGCATCGCCCAGCAACGTTGCAGATTGTAAGAAATTACTTACAATCACAGGCTTAAAGACATTGAGCTCAAATTGACCTAACATTGCACCAACGCCTATTGCTGCATCATTCCCCATCACCTGTGCACACACCATGGTGAGGGCTTCTATCTGAGTGGGATTTACTTTCCCTGGCATAATACTAGAACCCGGTTCATTTTCAGGGATTAAAATCTCGCTTATCCCCGATCGCGGTCCCGAAGCCATCAGACGTAAATCGCTCGCAATCTTCATTAACGAAATTGCCACCTGACGTAGAGCTGCATGTGCACCTACCAAAGCATCATGCGCAGACAGTGCATCAAATTTATTCGGCGCTGTAACGAATGGGAAGCCCGTAAGCTCAGCAATTTTCTTCGCCACAAGCACGGCATACCCTTTAGGCGTGTTGAGACCCGTACCAACAGCAGTGCCTCCGAGTGCTAACTCATACAAACGCGGCAAAGACGCTTCTATGGCGTTAATACCTGCTTCGATAAGGGAGGCATAACCTGAAAACTCCTGCCCTAGCGTTAGCGGAGTAGCATCCATCATATGCGTACGCCCTATCTTTACAACGTCAGCAAACTCCTTACTTTTTGCGGCAAACGTAGCTTGTAAACGCCGAAGACCAGGGAGCGTGATAGTTTGTAATACCGAGACCGCGGCAATGTGCATTGCTGTGGGGAACGTATCATTGCTAGATTGCGATTTGTTCACGTCGTCATTCGGGTGAATAAACGTAGCCTCCTCACCTAGTTTCTTCCCAAGAATCTGCTCAGCACGGTTCGCTACAACCTCATTCATATTCATATTGCTCTGCGTCCCCGATCCTGTTTGCCATATAACCAGTGGGAACATGTCAGCATGCTGACCTGCAAGGATCTCATCACATACCTGCGCAATAAGTTTACACTTCTCGGGATCGAGCACGCCAAGCTCTTTATTTGCAAGCGCAGCCGCCTTTTTAAGATGGGCAAAGGCAAGAATTATCTCACGAGGCATGCTAGCCGCAGGTCCTATCTTAAAATTCTCAAAAGATCTTTCGGTTTGCGCCCCCCATAGCTTATCGGCAGGTACTTTAACCTCCCCCATAGTATCGCGCTCTACTCTGTATTCCATTTCAGCAATGATAAATATTAACTTGTTCGCTCTTTTACAAAAGTAGCGTTTCTATAAGACTATTGCATAAAAAACGGACACCAGCAAATGTGAACTGCTCCCCAAAAGTTGGACACATAACTTATGAGGAGCACTTCAATGCGAGTGTCCGTTCAAATATTCCTTCCTCCGTAGTTACATACTAGCGCACATGAAAATAGATATGCTCGTCGTGCGAAGAAGATCAACTAAACTGCGAAAGGAAACGAAGATCGTTTTCAAAAAAGAAGCGGATATCCTTCACTCCGTACTTAAGCATAGCCATTCGTTCTATCCCCATCCCAAAAGCATAGCCCGAATATATCTTAGAATCTATACCAGACGCCTCAAGAACATTCGGATCTACCATGCCACAGCCGAGTATCTCAAGAAAGCCCGTATGCTTGCACACATTACAACCTTTTCCTCCGCATAAAAAGCAGCTTATATCCATCTCGGCAGAAGGCTCTGTAAAAGGGAAATAAGATGGGCGAAAACGGATTTTCGTATCCGTGCCAAATACGCGATGTACAAAGTAAAGAAGTACCTGCTGCAAATCTGCAAAAGACACATTTTTGTCAATGTACAATCCCTCTATCTGATGGAACTGGCAGTGCGATCGCGCAGATATATCTTCGTTGCGGAAGACTCGTCCAGGGCAGATTACACGGATGGGAGGCTTCTGATTTTCCATGACGCGTACTTGTACCGAAGAGGTGTGTGTACGGAGCAAAATGTCAGGATCGCGTCCTACAAAGAACGTATCTTGCATATCCCGCGCTGGATGCTCCTTTGGGAAGTTTAAGGCGGAAAAGACATGCCAGTCGTCCTCCAACTCAGGACCATTTACTACGGCAAAACCGATACCCTCGAAGACCTTTTCAATCTCGCGCTGCAAGAGTGCCAAAGGGTGCAAGCCACCAAAAAGATGCTTATGAGGCGTTGCCGTTAAATCCGTTTTCGTTTGGGCTATTGCCCCACCAGCTTCCAGTTCTTCGTGGAATTTATTTAGCAATTCCTGCGCCTTCTGTTTCAGCTGATTGATCGTAACGCCCAGCTGTTTCTTCTCTTCGGGAGGCAGCTGCTTAAATTCGTCGAATAAACTGGGAATCTTACCATTACGTCCCAAGAATTCTACACGAAAAGCTTCCACCTCTTCTTTTGATGTGGGGTGACGCGTATCTAGCTCCGCACTCAGCGCTTCTATCTTTTGTAACATCTTACCTAGCGGAAGTTTTCAACTTAGGTTCGTTTAAGATGATCATCTTCTTAATTTCGATACGCTCCTTGGGAACATCACCTTGGGCGGTTTCCGCAGCCGCTATGGCATCCACCACATCCAAACCTTCTATAACCTCGCCAAAAACCGTGTAAGAGTTGTCAAGATGCGGTGTACCACCAACAGAGGTATAGATCTGCATAGCTTCGGGCGAGAAGTGGAATTCTACCACATTGCGCATTTCACTCGTCATTAGCGAATCAAAAACTCTGCGCATATCCTCTTGCGACATATCTGGCTTCATGAGCTTTTCTCTTTGCTCATTGAAACGTTTCATAGCCAACTGATAAGCATTCTGCTGTGTGATACGCATTTCAAACTGTTCCAACTGCTCGGGCGTATAGACTTCTCCCTGCACAATATAAAACTGAGATGCTGAAGAACGCTTTTCTGGATTTACGTTATCTCCCATACGCGCCGCCGCGAGCGCCCCCTTCTTATGGAATTTACCTAGGACAAATTCAGCAGGGACTGTATAACCGAGATCTCCTGTTCCAGGAAGTGCCTTGGAATTCGGATCCTTCGTATTCGGGTCGCCCGTTTGTATCATGAAATTCTGAATCACACGATGAAATGAAACTCCATTATAGAAGTCCTCTTTTACGAGCTTCACAAAATTATCGCGATGCAAAGGCGTATCGTTATCAAGTGCGACTACAATATCACCCTTTGTCGTCTCAATCTTTACGACGTACTGATCCTTGGGGTATTTAGAGGCTGCACAGCTGAATAAAGGTAGGGTACAGACTCCAGCACAGAAAACTCGGAGACAAAAATTGGCAAGACGTTTCATTATTGTACATTTGTTAAACTGATGCTAAGTTAGGGTATTTTTGTTTTGATGAACTTTTGGAGGGCGAGTACACTACATAAATTCATTGTGTGTATACTTTGTATCCTGTTCGCTACTAGTAGGCTACATGCGCAAAGCGTAGGTTTAGCATTAAGTGGCGGCGGAGCAAAAGGACTAGCACATATAGGTGTAATTAAAGCACTGGAAGAAAACAATATCCCAATAGACTATATTACAGGTACTTCTATCGGATCTATTGTTGGGATGCTCTATTGCATTGGCTACTCGCCAGACGAGATGATAGAAGTCTTCAAGTCGCGCGAATTTAAGGAGTGGCAGTCGGGCGTAATACCTGAAAAGTACAACTATTACATCCGAGATTATATTGAAGATCAACGCATGATCACCGTTTCTATCAAGAAACAAGATTCGCTGTTCAAACTCATACTCCCGTCGCATCTTCTGAACACCTCGCAGATGGATCTCGCCTTCATGCGCTTTACTGCTGCGCCGAATGGAAAAGCTCATCAAAATTTCGATAACCTTTTCCGCCCCTTCCGCTGCGTGGCCAGCGACGTATATAACAAGCGTGCTAAGATCTTCCGTTCGGGCGACCTCGGGCAAAGCGTCCGCGCAAGCATGACCTATCCTTTTCTCTTTCAGTGCCTAGAAATTGATGGTGTTATTTATTTCGACGGAGGACTTTACAATAATTTCCCGTGGAACGTACTGCGTGAGGATTTTCACCCAGACATAATCATAGGCAGTAACGTCTCGGGCAGTAGCCTCCCCCCCAAGAAGAATGATCTGCTGGGACAAATAGAGATGTTGGTTATGAACCCGACAGACTATGTACTCCCCGATTCAGTGGGGATCAGCATAGATTCTCAATTCTCGGGCGTAGGAATATTAGATTTTGATCGCTGCGATTCGCTTGTAGCAGTCGGATATTATCATGCCATGCAGCAGATGCCTCGTATACGAGAACGAATTAGCCGACGTGTACCTGCCACCTCTCTTAATGCAGAACGTGCACAATACCGTAGTTCGCTGCCACCACTCGTCTTTTCTCGCAATACAACAGTAAAAGGGTTAACAAAGAAACAAGAGGACTACATTGTACATTCCATTCACCGAACGCGGAATGCTTTCTCTTTTGAATCGTTTGAACAGGAATACTACAAACACCTAGCCGACTGCAATATAGATCGTATTCATCCACGAGCAAATTATAATCCTTATACCGAACTTTTTAATCTGGATCTCTCGGTAGACCGTGCTAATCCCCTAGATATTTCCGTCGGAGGAAATATATCAAGTAGAAATCTGACTAATATATTCTTAGGTATTGATTATAAAATCTTTTCTAGTTTCTCTGCTCGTGCTTTTGCCTACGGGACAATAGGTAATCTCTACTCAAATGCCCACATCGGATGGCGACAGGATTTCCCTACACCCGTTCCCGTTTATTACTCATTGGGCTACTCCTTTTCTCGCTTCGATTATCATACCACATCTCCTATCGCGATATTTGAAGATTTACGCCCACCTTACCTAAAAATCAAAGATAACTACTTTTACACGCGTTTCGGCTTTCCTGTTTCTTTCAACACTGTATGCAACCTAATGGTTCACTATGGTATACGAATAGATAACTATTACCAAGGATTGCACTTTCTGCGAAAAGATACCCCAGACGAGACACTCCTCCAATACTTTTATACAGGTGCAGAAGTACGTAGACAAACGCTTAATTACAAACAATTTGCCACTAATGGCATTTCATTTTTCTTACGCTCGGGTTTCTTTTACTTAGACGAGTCGCACACGCCAGGTAGTACCTCCACGCAGCGCAATGCTACACACGCTTGGCATCTTTGGTACAATTTGCATAGTTATTATGAGCAGTATTTCCCCATAGTAAAAGAATACGTAACACTGGGAACTATACTAGAGGCGCAGTTTATGTTTAAGAAGCCCCTTCAGAACTATACCTCGGATCTACTCGCCACGCCGAACTTCTCGCCCTCCTCCATTACACATTCCATCTATATTTCTCGCCTCCGCTCCCATCAATTTACTGCGGTTGGCTTTCTTCCCACCTTCCAAGTTTATCCGAATCTTTATGTACAAGCTCGCGCTTTTGCTTTTGTTCCGCTCTTTGCAGCGCACCCAGACAGCAACCTGAAGAGTGTATATGCTCTGGCGTACAAGAACTACTATATATTTGGAGAGTTTCATATTTTCTACCAGACAATAGCAGGACCTATTAGCTTCTCTGTCGGTTACCTTCCCGAATGGCAAAGCAACATCACGGACAACTTCTTATTGAGCCTCAATTTTGGCTATACAATTTTCAATAATACGGGATTGCGTTTCTAAATGGGTATCTTGCGTAAATTAGCCAGCCAATCTGCCATCTACGGACTTAGTAGTGTAGTTCCTCGCCTTCTGAACTATTTCCTCGTAATACTTCATTCTCGTATCTTCAACGAGAGCGAGTACGGTGTCATTACTGAGCTTTATGCTTACGTAGCCGTTTTACTCATCCTCCTCACTTTCGGTCTTGAAACAGGCTTTTTCCGTTTTGCGGGTAAAAAGGAGAATCATGATCCTAACTCAGATCGTGTATTTTCATCTATATTCTATTTCCTCGGCGCTACGAGCATACTCTTCTTCGTAATCTGCTTCCTATTTCTAACTCCGATAGCCGAATTCCTAAACTACGCCGATCAGCCCTCTTTCCTCGTCATGATGTTTGCCATTCTTGCTATTGACAGCTGGGCAGCCTCACTCTTCAATCGTCTCCGTTGGGAGGAGCGCCCCATGGCATTCAGTGCAATAAAAATCGCCTCTGTTATTATCAATGTAGGTCTTAACCTCGTATTTCTCCTCCTCTTCCCTCGCATCGGATTATATAACAAAGAGTTTGGTGTGGGGTACGTACTCCTTAGCAACCTTATCGGTAGTGCAGCCGCGTGGCTCTTAGCCTTTATCGCCTGTCATGGCGTGCCTCGTTATTTCAGGTGGAAGATTATCACACCCATACTTGCCTTTTCTTTTCCTTTGCTTCTAAGTGGTTTGGCAGGCACGACGAACGAATTCATGGATCGTGTTTTTATCAAATGGCTGAGTCCCGCAGCAGATCCTATGAGTGAACTCGGTATCTACGGCGCAAATGGTAAAATTGCAATCCTCCTCGTACTCTTCGTACAAATGTTCAAGTTCGCGGCAGAGCCCTTCTTCTTCTCTACGGCGGATGAGAAAAATGATCCCAAGATTTACGCCCACGTCACCAAATACTTCTGGTACTTTACGCTGTTTATTCTTGTAGGTATTCTGTTTTACATTCCCCTCTTACAATACTTTATTGGTTCTAGTTTCCGCACTGGCGTTAATGTTATTCCTATTTTATTAGTTGCCAATCTTTTATATGGTTTATTCTTCAACGTTAGTTTTTGGTACAAACTACAAAAGCGTACTTGGTACGGTGTACTCTTTACACTATCTGGAGCAACTGTCACCCTACTTATGAATCTTTGGCTTACCCCCCTATTAAGCTATTATGGTGCAGCGATTGCACGCGTGGCGAGCTATACGGTGATGTGCGTTATGTGTATCATCATCGGACATAAATATTTTCCCGTTCCTTATGACTATTCTCGTATTATAGGGTCAGCGCTTCTGGCAGGAGCGTTGGTAACCCTAGGGAGTATAATCAGCATAGACAACATTATTCTTTTACTAGCCTTTCGAACTATACTTTTGGTACTCTTATTGCTTATCATCATGCGTATAGAGAACTATACCCCTCGCAAACTCATGCAGATATGGAAAACACGGTCAAAATAATTCTAGCCGAAGGGGCTCTCCTTCCTAGCTACATGACAGCAGGGAGCTCTGGTGCTGACCTTCATGCACTTCTTCCCGAAGCTTTTTTGCTACGAGCTGGCTCATACGCAGCAATCCCAACGGGCGTATCTGTAGAAATACCTAACGGATACGAAGGACAGATCCGCCCTCGAAGCGGATTGGCACGGAAGTTTGGCATCACTATTCTTAATGCACCAGGTACCATAGATAGTGACTATCGAGGCGAGATTATAGTACTTCTTATCAATCACGGTACTCAAGACTATACCATTCAAAATGGCGACCGTATTGCCCAACTGGTTATTTGCCCCGTAGAACAGGTACAATTCTCTATAGAAAACTCACTCTCTGCTACGCAACGCGATAAACAAGGATTCGGACACACTGGGAAATAATTATGAAAGCAAACAAAGTTATCTCATACATATTACTGACCATAAGTAGTTTCACTCTGTTCAGTTGTGGATCGACTAAGAAAGAGTCTATCTCCCATTTCCAATCGCAAGTGGGTAATCCGTATTTTGATAGTTATTATCTGTATCTGACGGACTCCACATTAAAATCTATCCCACAATTGCATAAAAATTTCGAGGTATCGCACTCGCCCGAAATAGCCAATCTTATAGCCCAAACCTATTACCAACACGGCGAGATGGACTCGGCCGAACATTACATAGCGCTAGCTTGTCGGCTAGATTTAGATGGAAATACCTATTTGCAGAAGTACTATTCTATACTGGAAGAACGTAACTCTGACCCCGAGAAACTCCTAACGTTGGCACGCCGACTAATTGCTACCGACTCTTCCGACGCGAAGAATCAATACAGCATCCTCATGGCATACATCCGCAATGATATGTATGATAGTGCTATTCTCTACGGAAATGCGCACCGTGAAACCTTCCGCCACTACTTTGAAATAGATATGTTACTCGCCGATCTCTATTTGCAAACGAAACAAAATGATAAAGCAATTCAGGCTAGCGAGGAACTTGTAACCCTCAAACCTACCGAAGCCGACAAATATTTCTTTGCTTCTACAGTGGCTGCACGCTGCGACGATACTTTACGCTACAAGCAATACTTCCAAAAAGGCGTTCGCTACGGGTGTCCAGAAGCACGCCTGACAGATGCTTACGTACAATACATGCTACAGTCGCACCAAAATGAAGAGCTCATTCCTACCCTAGACTCTATTATGTCGCAGTGTCGTTACCCTACGCCTTGGGTATTAGAAATGCTTCATAACCTCCGCTTTCTTTTCAAAAAAGAAGTAGTGGAAACGGCGAAAGGAGGGCATCTCTTTTCACGGTTCGAAGAGCACCTTGACTCTTCACAAGAGGGACAATATCTACTCTTACAGTACTACCGACGCTTTGCTGACACAGCTGAAATATTAGCCTCACTCAAAGCGAATTGTAAGAAATTCGCCCCCAGTTATATGTGGAACTCTATGCGCGTAAGTGAGGAACTACGCTACAAACCTACCCCTACACTCAAAAACTGGAATACAGAGACACAAACTGTACGAGAGAATATTATAAACTATCCTTTTGATCTTTTCTTCACCTTCGTCTATTTAGAATACGTGGGGAACGTAGTAGATTCGGTTCAGCGAATAGATTCGGTAGATCATTATATTGATGTATATAAACAGCTGTTACAGCAGAGTAAAATGAGATCGATATACCGATTCCCGATCAATATAAATCAGGACACTACGCTGAATCAAAAAGAAGTGCTCCGTAAAAATATTTCGCGACTCTACGGATACAAAGGCGACCTCCTAAAAGAAAAGGATCTATCGTTTGCAGCCTACCAAAAAGCACTTAAATATGACAAGAATAACGAAGTTGTACTCAATAACTACGCCTATAATCTAGCTCTTATAGATGAGCAACAACTCTCAACCGCTCTGCGGATGTCGCAGCGTAGTCTAGAAATAGAACCTAAGAATGTGAATTACCTCGATACGTACGGTTATATACTATATCGGCTAAAACGCTATAAAGAGGCAAAAGCAGTATTTGTTAAACTACTGACCATAGATCCGAACCCAGGAAAAGTGACGCTATTACACTATAGCGACGTACTAGACGCCATAGGTAATAAAGATGCAGCAGAGGTTTATAGAATGAAAGCCGAAAGGCAGTAGTATAGCCTATTATACCCTTCAAAATCTTTTCATTACAGATTCCATAGGCTAATGCAATACCACAATTCTCCTCTGAAGGTACAAGTTTATCATATTCTAGGCTTAGAATCCAGATCGGGAAATGAACTCATGCATACTAAACTTTAACCAAATGTCTGTTTGTTCTATGTAATCAAACAATTGATAATCTTGTACATAATCAATCTATACTAATCTTTCATTTTCAGACAACGTATATCTTATAATAAGCTTAATGCGTTGTTACCGAATAAGAAAGAGGAACATAGCATGTGCATAATTCGTATACTTTCCAACGAAAAAGAAAAATAATCCGCCGTGTCAGAATATATATCTATTACCCTTCTTATCATACTGGGCGCTTCTGTAGTAACCACCTTTGTTGGGGTGGTTCGTGCCGCATTTTCCTTATACCAAGCGCAGATCTATGCGCGCTTTGAGAAGGAACTCAATAGGCGCTCGCACGAACTCATTAATGAGCGAGAAAAGCTATCAAATCTTCTGCACCGAGTTTTACCGCGCGAGACAGCTAGCGAGCTCCAACGTACAGGGCGTGTAGATAACAAAGAATGCCCACAGTCTACCGTATTATTTTCAGATGTAGTGGGCTTCTCTGCCATCGTAGACGCAGAAAACAGCGAGGCGCTACTAGATTTCCTAGACCACTACATTTTTGCATTAGACGGGCTTGCAGAGCGCCACAAAGTAGAAAAGATCAAGACTATCGGCGATGCTTACATGTGCGTTGCGGGAATGGATCAATACGATAAAGCGAACCCCGTTCGTGTAGTTCTACTTGCGATGGAGATGCTCGAGACCTTGGAACAACTTAACCACGAATTCCGAATGGAGGGGTCGCACTGGGGTATCCGCATTGGTATTGCTACGGGAACAGTAACTTCGGGCATTCTGGGCAGAAACAAACTCTCGTTAGATATCTGGGGCGCGACGGTCAATAATGCCAAGCGCATGGAGTCGGCAGGAGCTGAAGGACGTATTAACATCTCCGAGGATACTTACAATGTCATTCATAACTTCTTTGAGTGTGAAAACCGCGGCAAAATGACCGTAAAAAACGGGAAGCAACTAGTCATGTATTTTGTGAAAGGAATTAGACCCGAGCTCTCAGAGAATGGCGAAGGCAAAAAGCCAAACGCCCTGTTTCACACAAGATACCAACAGCTTCATTTTTCAGACTTGAGCGAATATATTTTTGATTGGCTCGAAAAGAAATTGCCCAAAGATTTGTACTACCACAATACGCGTCATACACAAGATGTGGTGATACAAGTAGAGATAATCGGAAGAGCGGAGGGAGTAACTGAGGAAGAGCTCTTAATTCTTCAAACGGCTGCACTACTACACGACTCGGGGCATGTGATCAGCTATGCCGAGCACGAGCGCGTAGGTGTAGATATGGCCTTCCAAACGTTACCCAATTTCGGTTACTCCCACAGTCAGATCGAACAAGTAGGACGTCTCATTATGGCCACCAAGATGCCCGTGCATCCAACCACACTACTAGAAAAAATTATCTGCGACGCCGACTTAGATTATCTGGGGCGTCTCGATTATACCAATGGCGCGCATAACTTATACCAAGAGCTCCGCGAACGTGGTATGGTGGGCGACGAGGCTGCTTGGGTTGGACAGCAGATAGAGTTCATCAATCGCCACCAATACTATACGCAAACAGCGCAACAAAAACGCGAATTACCGAAACAACAACAGCTACAAGAACTATTAGAATGGCAGCATAGGGCTGAACTAATGAACCAGAAAACGTCTCAATCTTCATAAGAAGATTGGTGGAGCGATTCGCTATATATCAATAAATTATAATCCTTACTTGTCCTATTTTCCCATGCAATTGCTGTTTTACGAACTCTTTTCATATCTACTCGCACTCGTTTTGCCTTACACCGATTCGTGACGCTCTTCTCCCGTTACTTAGATATTTCAATTGTATTTTAGCTGTTGAAAAAAGTGGGAATCTTATAGAGTTAATAGAATATAGCCGACCAGACATAAAACATTTTGTGCTATGAAACTTCTTAATCTGTATATACTTTTGACTATTATTCTATCCCTTACCTATACAAGCTCAGCACAAAGTATAGCCGATTTACAAAAACAAAAAGAACAGACATTGGCACGAATAGCCACCACCTCCCAGCTCATTGAGGAAGGTAGTAAAAGTCAAGCCCAGAACACACAGAAGCTAGATCTCATTCATTCGCAAATAGAAACTCGGAACGATCTTATAAAAAATATCAATCAGCAAATTCAATTCTATAATACGGAGATCAACCAACGTGTAAAAAGTATTACATATTACGAGCAAAAGCTTGATACTCTTTTACTTCACTATGCTGAATTCATTCGTAGTACACAGTTTCTGCAAAGCAAAAGTAATGTCCTGCTACATATTTTAGCTTCGCAAAACCTCTCGCAGATGTACCGACGCATCAGGTTTTATAAAGAGTATCTACAATACCAACATTCTCAATACGATGCTATTACAGAATTAAACCAACGTTTACATGCAGAACGCGATTCGTTAGTCACTGCACAAAAGTATTTAGTAGTACTGCGTAACGAAGAGTATACGAGCCGCAACCAGCTACTATCTGAGCAAAACCAATATAACAATGAGTTGAAGCGTCTTCTTCTCCAAGAAAAGGAACTAAAGAATACACTCCTCGAAGATCAAAAGAAAGTACGTGATCTCAATGTGGCTATAAATAAACTCCTAGAAGAGGAAGCAGAACAAAACCGTAAAGCAAAGCACGACGCTATTTATAAGAAGCTGAGTAAAGACTTTGCTAGCAATAAAGGAAGGCTTCCATGGCCCATACTCACAGGATCAATTGTACGCGGCTATGGACAACAAGAAAGCAAGCTTATAAAAGGGATCAAAACCACGAGCGAGGGAATAGATATTGCCGCAAAGAAAAATACTGTAGTGCGAAGCGTATTTCATGGGAAAGTAACCAAAGTGGCACGCATACCTGGAGGAAACGACGTAGTCATTATCAGACACGGCGATTTCCTTACTCTGTATTCTAACCTGACAAGTATAGTAGTAAATATAGGCGACGAAGTTAAGGCGGGACAAGCAATTGGTACTTTATACACAGAGAAAAAAGCCGAACAAGGAATTCTACACTTCGAGATTTGGCGTGAATTCAAATCTCAAAACCCAAAATTGTGGCTACACCCGTAAAATTCTTATATTGATTTGATAGATCAAATGTTTAGTTACAAAATTCTGATTACTACTTATAATACTCGGTCTTTCTTTGCGTAGCAAAGCTTCTCTCCTGCTTTTGCTATCCTAAATTAGACGATAAACCTTACCTTTGCGTAAGTAATCATTTTAGGAAAATAGTAATAGACGAAAAAGAAACCTACGGAACAGTTAAGAACAATAGAAGTTAGCCAAAAAAGAACGAAAAATTTACAGTTATACAGCTATGAAAAAAATAGTCCTAGCTTCGACCGTCGCTGCAAATAATGAATTCCTCAGCTTCTTGGATGAGCTTTTCATGAATATAGATGGACTAGCGGAACTGGAAGCAAATGTACAAATAGCTATTTGCGAGACTTTTAACAACGCCGTAGTACACGGTAATAAACTTAATCCCGACAAGAAGGTCATCTGTACATTTGATATTACAGAAGCAGACTATATATTCACTATCGAAGACGAGGGCGAAGGCTTCGACCCTACAAAGATCCCCGATCCCACTCTTCCGGAAAATATTGAAAAGACTGAAGGACGCGGTGTTTTCCTTACACGCACACTCGCCGATAAAGTGGAATATATGAATGGGGGACGAAAGGTAGAAATCAGATTCGTCAGAAGTAAATTAGTATAGATTTGAGCATCTCATTCTACACCGAGGGGGTAAACTACCTACTTCGCAATAAAAAGGCTATACGCACCATCATAATGCGTATGTGCCAAGAAAAAGGCTACTCGGTAGGAATAATAAACTACATCCTCTGCTCTAAACAAATTATCCGAAAGACAAATATTAAATATCTTTCTCACCATTATTATACAGACATTATAACCTTTCCTCTTTCAGAAGAGCCCAAGGTAATAACAGCCGATATCTTTGTCTGCATTCCCGTCATATTAGAAAACGCCAAACACTATCATACATCTGCCTATGCAGAAGTAGTACGAGTTCTCTTTCACGGTATCCTACATATGATAGGTTTTGACGATCATACGCCCGAAGACATACGCAAAATGCGAGAAGCGGAAGAATACTGGCTATCAGAATTTACTATTCTGTTATAACGACGCGGTAAGAGTTTCTCGTTAAAGCTTACTTATTTAGTAAATTACCGATATAAATCGTACAACGCAAAGAGAATAATTGCATTCGTTGCACAGATTGTACGCCTCCCAGCTCTTGCTCCGCAAAGCATAAAAAGCATTTTCTTTGCTTTATGAAAGATATAGACATTATAATTATCGGAGGCGGTCATGCGGGATGCGAAGCTGCACATGCAGCAGCACATCTAGGCGCAAAGACACTGCTTGTTACTACCGATATTACCAAGATGGCGGTTATGAGCTGTAATCCTTCCATCGGTGGTATTGGTAAAGGACAAATTGTCCGAGAAATAGACGCACTTGGCGGATACACTGGACAGTGTACTGACTTGTCTAGTATACAGTTCCGCATGCTGAATAGATCAAAAGGTCCAGCCATGCATAGTCCCCGTGCACAGTGCGATCGTGAAATATTTAGTCTGACATGGCGTCAAAAACTCGAGAATACTCCCAATCTTCTTATAATACAAGACACAATAGAAGAACTACTACTCGCCCGTGAAGAAAAAAAAGTAATATGCAAAGGGATACTCTCACGCATACGAGGAGAAATTAGAGCACAACGTGTCATACTCACTGCGGGGACGTTTTTGAACGGTCTCATACATATAGGAATGTATCATACAGCTGGAGGCAGAATAGATGAACCATCTGTTACACAGCTAACAAAACAATTAGTAGAAAACGGGCTGCAAGCGGGACGCTTTAAGACTGGAACATCGCCACGACTACATCTTCCCACAATAGATCTATCCAATTGTAGAATTCAAAATGGAGATGAAGAAGTAGGGACATTCTCTTTCATTACAAATGAATTACGAACTCTTAAACAACGCCCCTGTTATATTACAGATACGAACGAGATAACTCATCAGATTCTAAGAGATAACCTAGATAAATCTCCGCTTTTTCAACATGTAATACAGGGACGCGGACCACGCTACTGCCCGAGTATCGAAGATAAGATACACATCTTTAGTGAGAAATCTTCACACCCAATTTTCCTAGAACCAGAAAGCGAAACTGGACAAACAGTCTATATAAACGGCTTCAGTACTTCGCTTCCGTTTGACGTACAGGAGCGTGCACTTCGTACAATCCGTGGGTTGGAAAAAGCACATATAATCCGACCAGGGTACGCAATTGAATATGATTATTTTGACCCACGTCAACTCTATAAAACTTTAGAATCACAGATTGTAACAAACTTATACCTTGCTGGTCAAATCAATGGAACTACTGGATATGAGGAGGCAGCAGCTCAGGGGCTTGTGGCGGGTATAAATGCAACTCTTTCTCTTAGCGCACGCTCTCCTATGATACTTCAACGTTCGGACGGATATATAGGTGTAATGCTAGATGATTTGATTAGTAAGGGGGTTGATGAGCCTTATCGGATGTTCACTAGTCGTGCCGAACATCGCCTCACACTCCGACAAGATAATGCTGACCAACGTTTTAATGAAATTGCCTACACGGCAGGTATGATATCGCGAGAACGTTACGAACACACAAAAGAGAAGTACGAAAAGATAGATCAGATTGTAAAACAACTAGAGAACCAATCTATTAAACCAGAAGAAATAAACCATTTTTTAGAACAAAATAATTCTACACTAATTACACAACCGACTAAGCTAGGTAAAATCTTATTACGCCCCGAAATATCTTTACCCTCCCTCATTAACAATCACCCTACCCTACCCGACCAATTTAATACACACGATCCACTTTTTATTCAAGGTGCTGAAATCAAAATTAAGTACGCCAGCTATATAGAAAAAGAAGAGCAAGAAAACCTACATCATACCAACATAGATCACGTACATATACCCGACAGCTTTAACTTTACAGCGATTGAAAGTATAAGTATCGAAGGGAGACAAAAATTAACCAAACTACACCCCAAAACGATAGGTGACGCAAAACAAATTCCAGGAATAAAACCCAGCGATATTAAAGCTATACTGACCGCAATGAAAAATTTTGTTCCACGTGGAACAGTTTAATTATTATTCTAAGAATTGTCTGTAATTCTTTTTAATTTATTGAGTTATAGATTTTATACAATGGAGAAAAAAGAAGATATACTGAGTGACGAGCGCTATGCGAGTGTTCGTGAAACAGTAAAAATGCTGCCACACGTCCCAGGAGTATATGTTTTCAAAAACCAATACAAGAAAGTGATCTATGTAGGTAAAGCAAAAGATTTGAAGAAACGTGTTAGTTCCTACTTCTTAAACCTTCAAAGACAAGCCCCTAAAACTCGAATATTGATTAAGCAAATCGCATTTCTCGATTTTATTATAGTTAATACTGAAGAGGAAGCTCTCCTTCTGGAAAACAATCTCATAAAAGAAAATCAACCGAAATACAATATCTTATTGAAAGATGATAAGTCTTATCCATGGGTGTGTATTACACGTGAGGAATATCCGCGCGTATTTATGACACGAAATTATATAGCGAGTCGCGGAAAATACTATGGTCCTTATACTTCTAGTGGAAGTATTCAAGCGATATTAAGAACTTTGCGAGGCTTATTTTTCTATCGAACTTGCAAAATACCGATGACACAAAATCAGATAGAAAGAAAAGCTTATCGTGCATGCTTAGAGTATCATATACATAACTGTAAAGCCCCATGTATAAATGCAATAAGTAAAGACGAATATAATAACGCTATAAATAATATCGCGGCAATTTTGAATGGTAAAGTAGGAATTGTAATTAACAAGCTTAATGACGAGTATAATAAAAATATAGAATCGCTGGAATTTGAAAAAGCCGAAGTTCTCTACAGGCAGATACAAGAACTAAAAGAATACCAACATAAAAATAGTATTGTAAATCCTGAGGTGGGTGACCTAGACGTAATATCCATCATAAAACAAGAGCAGAAAATAGCACTCAATTATATGCACGTATATAACGGCGCTGTAGTACTTTCAATCAATAGAATGATTCATAAT
>CAJPTS010000009.1 GCA_905373625.1 Bacteroidia bacterium | reverse complement strand
GTTTATAAATTGGGGAAGCTTTTTGAAAAGCGTATGGAGACCGATGCGCTCTCGTACATATTTTCAACCTTAGAGATGCCACTTGTGAGAGTTCTGGTTGCCATGGAAAACGCAGGTGTTGCTATCAACAAACAGGAACTGCTAGCTCTGCACGACGTGCTCGAAGCAGAACAAAATGCCACCGAAGCAGAGATCCGCGCATTAGCTGATGAGCCAGAGCTGAAGGTAAGCTCACCAAAACAGATCGGGATCTTACTCTTTGAGAAGTTGAAAATTGCCGCTAAAGCTAAAAAGACAGCCACGGGGCAATACAACACGAGCGAAGGCGAGCTACAAAAATATGCCCATGAGCAGCCGATAGTCGCCAAAATCCTGAGCTACCGCGAGACATCTAAACTTCTGTCCACGTACGTTGATGCATTACCGCGCCTTGTAGATCCGTCCACGTCGCTCATACACACTTCATTTAACCAAGCAGTTACCTCAACAGGACGCCTAAGCTCGAGTAATCCTAACCTACAGAATATACCCGTGCGTACACCTGTAGGGCAGAAGATTCGTAAAGCATTTGTATCGCGTTTTGGCAATAATGGTGTACTTCTCTCCGCCGACTATTCGCAGATAGAGCTCCGCGTTTTGGCTCACATTGCTAATGATGAGCACCTCATTGCAGCCTTTCAAAAGGGGCTCGACATCCATACGGCAACAGCTGCACGTGTGAACCATGTCTCCCTAGAAGAAGTAACCAAGGAGATGCGCGAACGTGCTAAGCGAGTAAACTTCGGCATTATCTACGGTATTAGTGCTTTTGGACTTTCGCAACAAATAGGCTCTAGTCCAGAAGAAGCGAAGACGTTCATGGAGAACTACTTTGCTCTGTACCCGAGCATCGAGGCTTTCATGAAAGAGACCATAGAAGCGGGAAAACGGAGAGGTTATGTAGAGACACTGTGGGGGCGCAAGCGTTACATTGCCTATATTAACTCTGATAACACTAATATACGCAACGCAGCGGAACGCATGGCGATCAATATGCCCATTCAGGGTACAGCGGCCGATATTATTAAAGCGGCCATGGTAAAGATCTACGCGTTACTAGAGGAGCGTCAATGCCACAGTATTCTGACCACTCAGGTGCATGACGAACTTATCTTTGACGTTCCGAAAGATGAAGTAGAAATGCTCAAAAAGCTTGTGCAAACTACCATGGAATCTGTTGTAGAACTGCGCGTTCCACTGGTCGTAGATGTTGCCGTGGGAGAGAACTGGGGCGAGTTATAACGCTAGCAGTTAAGCCTTCTAAAGAGAGTTATCTCCGTTTCTTTGCCTGTTAGCGTCTATCCGAGACGACGATTTGCGATGAGTCTCCGTCTATTTTTTCAACACAGATCTGCACGGGGATGCTCTCATTGAGTTCAGCAACGTGCGAGATTAAGCCAATACGCCGTCCCTGCTGTTCTAGGTGTTCTAAAGCTTCCAGCACCATGCGCAAATGGTTCGGATCAAGCGTACCAAACCCCTCGTCGATAAAAAGCATCTCAATCGTGTTACTATGCGCTGCTATAGACGATAGCGCGAGCGAAAGTGCCAAAGAAACGATAAACTTCTCTCCTCCCGATAGCGTATCTACGTTACGTCTAACACCCATCATCTGCGTATCTACGATGTTGAGGACGAGCAACTGGCGGTCATTTTGTTGTGACAGATCAGAGCGCTCCAACTGATAGCGGGGCATTATTTGTTGTAACTGCTCGTTGGCATAAGTTATCAGATCTTGCAGCGTATAACTCTGTGCAATCTCGCGGAATTTCCGACCATTATTACTACCAAACAAACCGTCCAGTTCCGCCCAATGCTCGTAAAGCTCCTTACCGTCCTCAAGAATCTTTTGCAGCTCTGCACGCCGCGTCTTATTTTTATCGTCTTCACGCCGTTTTAGGCTCAGATCTTGTCCTCTTTCCACAAGTTTATTCTTTTGGCTAACACACTCCGCATATTCTTGCTCCAATTTCTCTTGCGTACGCTTTGTCGCCTCAGATCTTTGCTGCTCGTGCTCTTCTTTCTGCTTCTGGCGTTCGGTTATGACCCCCTGTAACCGTTGAAATTCTTGTTCTTCTTGCTCCCTACTCTTTTTGTACTGCTCTACCTCCGTCGCCGTATGCTGATCTACTAACAAGAGCGCTTCTTGGGCATATTCTCGGTGGCTAGCATACCAATTACTAATTTGCTCATTTAGCAATTCATTTCGCACTCCGAGTTCTTTTATTTGCCCCGTAGTCTCAGCACATGCTTTGCTTTTCTGCTCTTTAGCGGTATTTAGACTGTGCTCAAGTGCCGAATACTTTTCCTTATCCTGTGCAAGTGTAACTTCTTTTTGCCTCAGTTCTTCCTCCAACTGAAGCACAGTTTTACCCAGAGTAAGCTTGGCTAGCTTCTC
Organism: Bacteroidia bacterium; assembly: GCA_905373625.1. Taxonomy (GTDB): domain Bacteria; phylum Bacteroidota; class Bacteroidia; order Bacteroidales; family CAJPTX01; genus Bacteroides_D. Next base: position 17,594 of record CAJPTS010000009.1, on the reverse strand, counting down.
TTTATACTGCTTTCCTTCGTTCTCTTGCAGTTCCTTCCGTTCATTTTCTTCTTTATAAAGTACTAGGAGATCTTCGCGCTGCTGCCTGTAGGTCTCCAAATGCGCTTTTGCTTGCTCTAATTCTCCTTCGAGATTAGCATACTTTTGCTGTTCCAGCCACTGCTTTCGTGCTTCACTTACTTGAGCTAATTCTTTCAGAAGTTTTTTGAGGCATTGCTCAGCTGTTGTCTTCCACTCAGCATCTGCAAGACCAGAAAACGTTGAAAACTGCAAAACTGCGGGCAGCGTACTTTGATAGGGTAATAACAATGACTGGAGCGAGGCGAGCGTCTTATCGAAGTCTCGTTGCTTATCGTTCAGCGTAGCTGCCGCACAAATCATTGCCTCCTTATCACTCTCCAATAATACCTTTGTGTGTTCGAGAGTTTCCTTTACACTAGCCGACTCCGCTTCTAACTCTTCTAATGACTTCCCCGAGGTAACCACGGCTTCCTTCCCGTGCACATGCATTGTGCTCCCACAGACAGGACAGGGCGCTCCTGGTTGCAAAAGTGCACGCAGCGTAATCACTTCTAATGAATCACAGCCTGCAAGCATTTTCAGCTTCTCTTCTAATGCTTGGCTTCTTTCTTGATGCTTCTTTACGCTTACCGAATAGCTTTCATGTTGAGCACGCGTTGTGCTGATTATTTCAGCATCTTGTAAGAGTTTCTTTGTCTCTAGCTCTAAAATATCTAACCTCTCATACAAACATTGATACGGCGAGAGCTTTGTCACTATCTCATTACGAATCCTGAGCTTTTCTTCTAATGCCGAGATCCGCTTCTCATGCTCAGCGAACTGTTTGGCTACCTCTTTTCCCTTCCTGACTATCTCGGCACACTTTTTCTCAGAACTTTTTATCTCCCCCTCACTTTTTTGGATGAACCTATCCAACTCTATAATTTCTTCTTTCGTATGTTCGAGTTGTATTCGCTCCTTTTCCAACACTACGTAGCGCTCTTGCCACTCTGCTGCACGCTTCTCTAACTGCTTTGCCTGCGTCTCTATATGTTCTAACTCTTTTTGATCCGCATCGCATTGCACTTTTAGACACACAAGCTTTTTCTCTATTTCTGCTTTATCTCTGATACTCTGACGGATCTCTTGGCTTACTTCCCAAATCTTTACCCAGCTATATTTGTCTTCCAGTTGAAGAAGCGCGAGCTTTTTTTGCTCCTTCGCCAGCTCTGCCTCATTTAGTTCTTTAGCGAGCTTTTTAGCTTTCTCATACCATTCTATTGCTGCATGAAGCGTGTCACTTTGTTCTTGTAACAACTTACATTGCGCATTATTCTCTTCGATCTGCTGGTCTAATGCCCGTTTCTCCTCCTCTGTCAGACACCCAATTTGTTCTATTTGTAGGCTGGTCTGCTCGCGCTCTTTCTTTAAGTCATTGTAACGTTTGAATATAACCATGGAGATTTGCGAGAAGCGCTCGGTATGCGTTAAGAGCTCTAACAGCGTAGACTTATCATTGGATTTTGCCTCGAGGAACGCCGCAAATTCCCCTTGCGCTAAGAGTATAGCGCTTGTGAATTGTTCAAAACTTAACCCTATTATGCTTTGAAGCGTCTGAAGGTAATCCTTGCTGCGTTTCGTACTGTCAGCAATCAGATTACCCGCACCATCTTTTAATGTCAGACGTTCGGGTTGTAATGCTCCGTTGGGACGTCGACCAGCACGCCATACCTCCCAAAGTGCAGTATATATTTTCCCGTCGGGAGTCTGAAAGCGCACAGAAGCATATCCTTCGCCTGCACCGCGTCGTAATATTTGGCGCGCATCATTGGCATAAACTTTATTGTGTTCGCCAGATTGCTCAATGACCTTCCCCTGCTCATACGCTTTTTTTAGGCGAGGCAGCTGATTATAAAGAGGCAAACATATGGCATCTAACAGTGTAGATTTGCCCGCCCCTGTTGCTCCTGTTATGGCAAATAACCCCGTATTAGACAGCGGTTCACGATCAAAATCTATTCGGAACTCATCGCGTAGCGAGGCTAGGTTTTTACCCGACAGGGTCAGTATTCGCATTGCCTTGCCTCCTCCATCGCTTCTTGTAACAGACGTTTCAGGTGTTCGGGGAAGCCTGCTCCATTGTTTCGCTTTTGGTACTCACGTTCGGCTATTTCTTCAGGTTCGTAACGGTGATCTAATGCCGAAGGCTGCGAAACAGTAGATAATTCTTGTGTAAGCTGCGCAGAAGATTTGAAAGTTGACGGTCCGCGTCGTGCATAACGCCCCTTTAGTACCGCTTCCACCTCTTGCTTAAAAGACGGAGGGGGAGGCGTCTCGTCTACCACTTCCACGGCGATAATTGGTGCAAAGTCATCCACAGCTCTTTCGGGTAAGCCCTGTAGTTGTACCAAGATTTCTGTTGGTGTGCCAGAGTATTTTATCAATTTGAGGGGCGAGTCAAAAGATTCAAACGTTGCAATGGTTTTGCCATCATCAATATCCACTACTATGACGCCTTGCGCCTGCTCACGATGTACGAAGGTTGTAGCAATGGGTGCTCCTGAATAACGCACATTGTCGGCGGAATAAACGCATTGTTGACGATGAATGTGTCCTAATGCCACATAGACATAAGAAGTAAAGTATTGCGCCAGAGAAACGCCTTCTAAACCGCCTATAGGTATATATTCTATGTCCTTTGCATCACTCAAACTCGTCCCACTCGCATATAAATGCCCCATGCAAATTTTTTGGCGCGAATCGGTAGCAAAATGCGCTGCCAGTTCTCGGTAAAAAGCTTCTATGCAGCTTTCGCTTTCATTCTGACAGGGAGGACAGTCATTGGCGCGTAGAAACGGGATTGCTAAACAGAGATATTCGTTACCCGCACGGTCTTTAAGGGGAATAGCAAATTGGTTGTAGTCTATCGTATAGTCACTGGGATTGTGTTCTACACTGCCCTTGATGTGGATATTCAGATTCTTTAATAGGGCACTCGGGGCTTCGAGCCGTGCGCCAGAGTCGTGATTCCCTGCCGTGATAACAATCTGTAGTTTCGGCAAAGCACGAGTGATCCGTGTTAAAAAGTCAAAGTAAGCACGCTGTGCCAGTGTAGATGGCGCAATAGTATTGAAGACATCGCCTGCGACAAGCAAAGCATCTACATCTAGACGGCAGAGCGTATCTGCCAACCAGTCTAAGAATACAATTTGCTCAGGGAGACGCGAGATCTCGTAGAAGTCTAGCCCCAGATGCCAGTCGGCAGTATGAACTAGCCGCATCGCACCATTTTACTTCTTTGAAGAACGGACAATGGTCATAGAGACTACTAACGGTTCGTAAGGACGTATAGACCCATTACCCTTTTTCTTATAACCGAGGGCACTAGGAATGAGGGCACGAAGCCTTGTTCCTGTTTTCAAACCTACCGTGAGTCCACTAAAGCCACGAATTAACTTAGCGTCGTCACTCGCAGTGTATGACAATAGATTGTAATTTCCACTCGAAGAGTAAATGCCGTGCCGTTGTGCCACGTCCTGAATATTGGTATCAAAGAGATGCCCTGAGAGCGAGTATACTTCGTATTGCACCCAGATTTTAGATGCTTTTTCTATCACATTTCCTGTACCGACCTCCTCAATCTTACGATAGACCGAGTCGTGTTTTTCAAATCCGGGGTTTTTGGTCATGAAGTCTGCAATCAAATCTGCTTCGTGTTTTTCAGGATCGGTAACCACTCCACGGGGAATGATGTAAAAAAGCGCAGAGTAATAATTAGGGTTCTTCCAAAGCCCCAAAGCTTTAGCCTTAGTAGCAGTCAGTCCTATCAGTATCTCATCTCCGACGTGCGCACCGTTAATTGCTTCAAATACTTCGCTACCGAACCGATCTGCATTTATTTCTCGGTAACTAGGCGCATAATAAGCGGCAGCCGAGAACTGATTATACAACCTAGCACGCTCTGCGATATTAGAGCCGAGATAGGCACCATCTAGGTTAAGAGCCCAGTAATCAAAATAAAGCCACGTGCCCTCCTTAAGTGTTTCGCCAGCTGGATTATCTTTCAATTTTTCCATAAAGGCGTACTCAGAAAGCTGTTTTGACGAGGGATAGTTTACTTGCCGATAAGCATTGAAACGAACCAATTCGTCGGACTCGTCATAAGAGGTAGATCGCTTTCTACAACTCATTACTAACAAGAAAGATAAACTTAAAAGGACTACTAGCGGGAAGGTTCGGTACATTACAAATCTCATAGTTCCAAACTATTGCTTACTTACAATTTCAAAATGAAAGAGGAGAGAGGTATTACTGGGAATACGCCCAAAGGGCGATGTACCGTACCCCAATTTACTCGGGATGCCGATCCAACCTTTAGAATATCGTGATCCGAAAAGGAGAAGCCCACGGTTTATTCCCTTAATCCACTCATCTTTTCCAACAACGTAGGTTTGTAATGGGTATTGTGTCGCAGACGGGTGTAGCTTTTGTTCTTCGATGACGCTACTCTCATTACTTTCCAGCGCTAATTCGCGCCCACTAACTAATGCATAGAGTGTGTAGCGCAGTAATAACACATCACCTTTTTCAAATGGGAAAGCTCCAGCCCCTGTTTCGGGCACAAAAAAGAGCTGATCTTCCTCGAGGGGTTCGCCTAAACGCTGCATGCGTGCCTTCAGCGAATCGTGCTCACGCGCCTCTAATTCCAACTCGTGCAGCGAGTTGCAGCCCAACAGCAGGAAAGGCAAGAATAAAAGAAGCACTCCCTTAGCGTTCACCTGACTTAAGCTCTAGAAGTTCTATTTCAAAGATTACGGGAGTATAGGGGGGCACAATGCCTGTAGAACTGCCAGTTGCTCCAAAAGCAATAGCGGAGGGCAGAATAAAGAGAGATAACTCCCCTTCGCGCATCATACGCACAGCACGTTCCACCCCATCTATGACTTGCCACTTTTGCCCCAATACAAACTGAAAGGATTCCTTTCTCTTCTTGGTAGAATCAAAAAATTCGCCGTCGAGAAAACGCCCTTCAAACTCAATAGTGAGTGTATCTCCGTCGTGTGGGTAGTCTCCTACGCCAGCACGCTTTTGTAGATAGAAGAGACTATCTACGGCGTGCGGATTCATTCGTTCTTTTGCTATGTATTGTGCCAAAAGGACACGCTCGTAGGCACTAAAATCTTCGATCCAATGCACAAATGCCTCTTTGTCTCGGGCATAGGAGATAGAATCTTGCAATGCGATGACTTTCACGTCAATGCGCATGGTCTTTGCAGTGTCTAGAAAATGAGGGAGAGTGGTTTGTAATGTGTTTTCAAAGAATTTACGCGGATCAAGATAGAAGTTGGCACTGTCGCCTTCGCTTAACAGAGTAAAGCATTCATCGATAGAACCAGCATAATTGGAGCGCTCAATCTGAAAACGCCGTAAGCCTGTAAAGAAAGTGGAGTCTTGTAGGGTAGCATAACGCAACTGAATGGTGATATAGTCACCAATCGAAGCGGGGTGCGAGCCTTCGCCAATAACTGCAAGGTGGTAATACGTATCGGCGGCAAGAGGTGTGTAGCCTGTCAGATACCCATCGGGAGACGAATTACATCCTTGTAAGATAACAGACACAAAAAGGGAAAAAACAGACATATACGGCATCATACGTCTGTTGTGTCCCTTACTGCGTAACTCACTCATTTTATCCCCCTGCTAAGTACAACATGCAAAGTAATATATTTTTGTTCAAAAGAAGGGGAGCTGAGCGCCTTTGGCGCAAGTAAGAAGCATATGCGCCCCACTGGGCGCTAGTTAAGAGTTAAGAGTTAAAAGTTGCGCAAAGGGTTTCTCTCGTCATTCGTCTCTCGTCTTTTGTCTCTGGGGAGCGAGGCACGCCTCGCCCCTACGAAGACATTGATTTATAACGATTTCCGAGCGTTGCGGGCAACATTTTAGGTACGAAGTTCCAAGTAAAGCCCAGATGTAAGCGCTTATCGCACTCTTAACTCTTAATTCTTAACTGAAGATACTCTTTAATATTTCGCTTCTCCTCATCAAAGCTCGTGCCGATGAGCACTACCTGTTTACCCTGCAAAAGAAGAGGTTTGTAATACTCCTGCGCCTGTATTTGGGTAAGAGCCTCTTCTGCTGTACCAGTGCTCCAGAGTTTGAACTCAAAGATGTAAATAATATCTTTCGTATGCACTACACAATCAGCACGCCCCTTGGCGGAGTGCACTTCCGTTTGCGTGTACATGCCCATGAACTGAAATATCAGCGCTACGGCTATTTGATAATTCTGCTCGCGCCACTTTACCTCTTCTTTAGATTCGCTACTGTACGGGATGTTTTCTAAAAGCGAGGAGATATCCTCCATGAAAGCATCCACATCCCCCTTGCAAACCTTTTCGTAGAATTGCCACACGAAGTGTTGTACTTTCGTCGTGTCCAGATTTGAGTATGAAGGCAATAAATTCCGGATTAGCCCGAATTTCACCTCATTGTTCGGATACCCCAAGCAATAGAGGTCGGATTCTGGATTGTAGCTTTTAATAGTCAAATACCCCGCTTGGAAGAGAATAGGGATGGGGGAAGCAGCATCGACACGATAGTCACTTAAACTACTCATATCCATCTCTACATTGTTCTCCAAATTGGGGAGGTAGTAATGCGCCTTTTTCAGATAGTGAACCACAAATGTGGGCGTACCCGACAGAAACCAATAGTCTCGGAGATCCTTATTGGAGAAAGCATTTAGAAGGCTAAACGGGTTGTATACATGTACACCTCCCCTGACAAAGAGATAGCCATCATACTCCTTTTTTAACCTTGCTAAGGTCATTTCATAGGCTAACTGTTCGCTTTCTCCGAGAGCGGCTATTTCTGGTTGAAAATTCGTTTTCAGTTCCTCCTCAGTTATACCACAAACTGCACTAAAGTCCCTATTTAAAGAAATATCATTCAGGTGATTCATATCGCTAAAGAGGCTCACCTTACTAAAGCGAGAGACGCCTGTAATGAATACAAAGCGGAGGTAAGGAGTTCCGCTCTTCAGTACGGAAAAAAAGCCTTTTAGAATTTTACGATACTCATTATTTAGATCTTCTATCCCCTCTTCCAACGTAAGCAGGAGGGGTTTATCATATTCGTCTATGAGGACAATGACTTGTTTTTGTGTCCTTTCGTAAGCATGACGCAAAACGCCATCAAAACGCTGAGAAAAGGAGACATCTTCAGCATCGCGTCCGTATACTTTCTCTGCTTTTACCAAAAAGGAATTTATGCGCGATTCTAAATCGGCAACCTCACTATATTCTTCAGCATTCAAATCTAGATGCAAAACAGGATACACCTGCCACGGTTCGCGCCCATCTTGTGTCGCCTGCGCCTCTTCCCATTTATCGAGGTATAAATCTTTGAAGCACTCTTTTTTCCCTTCAAAATACGCTTTCAGTGTAGATAGGAAAAGACTTTTACCGAAGCGGCGCGGGCGTGATAGGAAATAGAACCCAGTTTTTCTTACAAGCTTTGCTACGAAAGAAGTTTTATCTACATAGAGGAAGTTCTCTTGGCGTATGGTCTCGAAACGCTGCTCACCAACAGGTAAATCGCGGGGCGCTTGTACATTGCTCATCGTGCACTCTCCATTATATTCTCTTTGCTAAAATACAAAAAAAAGAATCTCCCATTTCCTTAGAGACGAGAGATGAAATAGATACAACCAATCAGTGAAAAGTTAAGAGTTAAAAGTTAAAAGTAACACGAAGTGTATCATGAGCGCTTCGCGCGAACATGGAACTTAGTGAATTAAACGGCAGAATAAAAAGTTGCATTTATTTTTGCGTGAGTAACCTTCGTCATTTTCTTGTAGTTATACTTACAACTTCTCTACGGTTTGTCCGCTATCTTACATAAACGAATAACTACTACTGAAATGGATTCTCAGACTCTAGATACCCAAACCATCATTGTAGCGGCAATTGGTGTTGCTATGGCGTTTTTTCTCGTTCGTTATATTGTTCGTATAGTACGCGCCAAAGAAACCCCCAAGTGCGGTTGTGGCTGCCACTCCGCCCCTCGTAAAGAGGAGACCAAAGAACAGCGCTAGTACACTCTATGCGCTATCGCCTCACCCTGAGCTACTGTGGCACACGCTATCACGGCTGGCAACGTCAACCCAACGCCGTGTCTGTTCAAGAAATTCTCGAAAAGTCTATCAGTCAGCTCCTCCGCACTCCCGTGGAAGTTATAGGCGCAGGACGTACCGACACGGGGGTACATGCTCGCTACTATGTAGCCCATTTTGATGCCCCCGAACTCCCCTTCCCTCTCACACATTTCGTTTACATGCTCAATGGTATTTTGCCGCACGACGTGGCCGTACTCGAAATACTCCCCGCGTCCCCCACATTTCATGCGCGCTTTGATGCCCTGTCTCGTACGTACGAATACTGGTTATCTCGGGTAAAAGATCCGTTTCTCATTGACCGCGCCATGCAATATACGGGCAATCTATCTTTGGAAGCTATGCAAACGGGCGCAGCCGCACTACTAAAATACAAAGATTTTGCCGCCTTCTGCAAGACGGGCACTGATGTACATACAACGCTCTGTCATTTAACCGAATCGCACTGGATCGTACACGATGACGTTTGGATTTACCGCGTCACGGCTGACCGATTTTTACGCAATATGGTACGAGCGCTGGTAGGCACGCTGCTCGATCTGGGGCGAGAAAAAATATCTTTAACACACTTCCGTCAGATTATCGAATCCAAGGATCGGGGGCAGGCAGGCGCAAGCGCACCACCGCAAGGGCTCTATCTGGTAAACGTGGAATATTGATTCGGCGGGCAAATAGCATAGCGCTAGCTTAAAATTTTACATGATACCAGCGCCGCGTAGCTTCAGGAACAGGGAAAAGAGCGCTACTCGAGGTCTGTAAGCCGCAATTAGTATTTATACAGTACATTTGTTATACAAAACAATTGTTGTATAGCAAGATGTTACGAATAGAAGATTACAACTTTGCGGGTAAACGCGTACTGCTACGCGTAGATTTCAACGTGCCCTTTGACAAACATACAGGTCTCATTAGTGACGACAGCCGCATACGGCGCGCACTCCCCACCATACACGAAATTGTAAGTAAAGGCGGACGTCTCGTCCTTCTATCACACATGGGGCGTCCAGGAGGCAAGCGAGTAGAAGAGCTGTCACTACGACGCATATTACACGCCGTGGAAGCACTCGTGGGTAAGCACATCAGTTTTTGTGACGATTGCATAGGAAGTGACGCGGAGATTGCATCGCGCCAATTAGCCGATGGCGAGATTCTTTTGTTGGAAAATGTACGCTTTCACGCCGAAGACGAGGGTAAAGTAAAACAAAAAGAGGGCGAAACGGATGAGGCGTACAAAGCGCGCAAAAGTGCCATGAAGGAAGCACAAGTGGCGTTTGCAGGAGCATTAGCTAAATGTGGCGACTGCTTTGTAAACGACGCCTTTGGAGCAGCTCACCGTGCCAATGCTTCTACTACACACATTGCAGCCTACTTTCCCCACGACCGAATGTTCGGACGCCTCATGGAACAAGAGATAAAAGCGCTGGACTACGTGATGCAAGAACCAGCACGCCCACTTACGGCTATTATGGGAGGTGCAAAAGTATCTGACAAAATAGTTCTGATCTCGCAACTCCTTGAGCGGGTTAATAAGATCATCATCGGTGGAGGCATGGCCTATACTTTTGTAAAAGCCTTGGGCGGAGCAATTGGCAGCTCGTTGTGTGAAGAAGAACATGTAGAGACGGCTCAACAGCTTATCGCCAAAGCTAAAGAAAAGGGTGTGGAGATCTTATTACCTATCGACGCTGTAAATGCAGATAAATTTGCAGACGACGCCAAAACACAATGCACCCCGATAACTTCGACACCTGAGGGTTGGATGGGGTTAGATATTGCAGAAGCCTCCTGTGCGCTTTTCTCTCAGGCTATACACGAGAGTAAAACCATCTTTTGGAACGGTCCGATGGGGGTATTTGAAATGCCGTCTTTTGCTAAAGGGACCTTTGCCATTGCAAAGGCTCTGGCAGAGGCTACACGCTCGGGCGCTTATACGCTTGTAGGTGGAGGCGATTCGGTAGCAGCACTCAAGGCTAGCGGCTTAGAGAGCAAAGTTAGCTACGTATCTACAGGAGGAGGAGCTATGCTCGAATACTTGGAAGGCAAAGAACTACCAGGCATAGCCGCTATCCGTGACAAGGGAAAGTAATATGGGAAGTATAGTACATCTGCAAGGAGTAGACATCGCACAGGGCGATAATCTGCTCCTACAGGGTGTAAATTTTGATCTTTTACCTGGCGAGTTCTTTTACTTGGTGGGGCGAGTGGGCTCTGGAAAATCAAGTTTTATTTCCACGTTAATCGGACAGCTACCACTACGTAACGGCGAGGGGTCAGTTTGTGGCTATAACCTAGCGCATCTGCGCCCCTCAGACATTCCTTACCTTCGGCGCAATATAGGCGTAGTTTTTCAGGACTTTAAGCTTCTTTCTGATCGGAATATAGAGCGGAATTTGTACTTCGTTTTGCGGGCAACGGGCTGGAATAATAAGGCGGCAATCCGTGAGCGTATCGAATTAGTACTATCGCTCGTAGATATGCAGCACAAAGCGTATAAGATGCCTAATCAGATCTCGGGCGGAGAGCAACAACGTGTAGCGATAGCGCGCGCTTTGTTAAATGATCCGCCACTCATTTTGGCAGATGAGCCGACAGGCAATTTAGACCCTTCAACCTCCGATGGGATTATGCAAATACTGCGCTCACTCGTGGAAAGAAAGAAGGCTGTAATAATGGCTACGCACAATTACGGCATCGTGCGCCGCATCCCCGCACGCGTCTGCCGATGTGCAGATGGCGCTATGAAAGAGATTACACTACAAGAACTCTCAGCGCTACACGAAGACTAAAACGGCGCGCCCATACACAGCTAGAGCTTAATTCGTTTGAGTAGCTCGGCCAGCTGCTGTCTGATGTTATTATTCTCGTTGATTTGTTGTAGTAGGTCTATTTGTTCCGCTTCGTTATCAGATGCCTGTAATCTCTTCTGCAAGTCTGTAAGCTGCAACATCAGCAGGCGAGACTTATAGACTAAGATGGCGCGTTCTGCCAACTTCCCCACGTACGTTCTATGCAAAACGAGATCAAATCCTGCGGGGATGTCCCCCGTCCAACGTTTACTCTCGGTATACTTATCTACAAGGAGCTGCACACACAATTCTGAGATCTCAGGGACGGGGTGTTTTATAAAATACTCCTGCAAGTCTCGCTCAGGATTCTCAGTATATTGAACGCGGTACTCCTCGTAAATGGTGCGATATTTTTCATCAGTTAGTTCAATCTGATCCTGCTCTAACTCGCTAAAGAAGTAGTTGGCAACAGAAAGACCACTAACCTCGCCCGTCTCCTCATTCGTTTCGTCAATGATATTTTCAGTGCCATAGCGGAGTAAAACTTCTATCAATTCTCTTTCCGAGATTAGTATCCGCTGCTCATATTCAGACAGTCTTTTCTTTTCAGGGCGCGTCTTCTCCTTTTGCTCTTGTTGTTCCTCCCTACGGATAGCACTTTCAGCCTCCTTACGTAATTGTGAGGTTCGCTTTAAGCGCAGTTCATTTACGGCATCAGCGAGTACCTGTTCTCCGAGCTTAAACTCTGCACTGGCCTCCCGAATGTAGAAAGCACGCAAGAGTGCATCTGGAATTAAAGCAATTTTAGCAAGTACCGATTCTGCAATTTTGACCATACTGGCAGGCTCAGCGTTTGCCGCGCCCACTGCCTGTGCCGTAATAAAGCGTATGAAATCTTGCGCTTTAGTAGCAATGTATTCTTCAATTTCAGCGAGAGTATGAGCACGTGCAAAATCGTCAGGATCTTGCCCCTCTGGCAGCAAGACAATACGCACATTCATGCCTTCCTCTAGGAATATCCCTGCCCCGCGTTCTGCAGCCTTTATCCCCGCGCTGTCGCCGTCATAAAGTATGGTGACATTTTTAGTAAAGCGCCGTATGAGGCGTACTTGCTCGGTCGTAAGCGAAGTGCCCGAGGAGGCAACGATATTATCCACTCCTTTCTGCCACATGGAAAGTACGTCCATATAACCTTCCACCAGTATACAATTGTCTTTTTGCCCAATCCCCCGCCTGCTAAAGGCCAATGCAAAAAGGTGATTGCTTTTGTGATAAATAGGACTCTCAGGCGAGTTTACGTACTTAGCCGTTTTGTCGTCATTTTTCAATGCTCTAGCACCGAATGCGATGGGGCGTCCACTGAGGCTGTGAATGGGGAAGATGACACGCCCTCTGAACCGATCCGTCCGCCAATTCCCTCTAGCCACCGTAATACCGACCTTCACGAGGTCTTCGATACTATATCCTGCAGCAAGAGCGGCCTCGGTCATTTTATCGCCATCGTCGGGGCAATAGCCTAAATCAAAGCGCTTGATAGTATCTTCGTTAACCTCGCGGTGTGTGAAGTAAGAGAGCCCTATCAGACGCCCATTTTCAGTTTCGAGGAGTTCTTTTTGAAAAAACTGCTGTGCCCAATCTGTTAAGCGCAGGAGGCGCATTTCCTGCTCTTGAGCTTGTATATCTTCTTTCGTCTGCGGACGTTCTTCTATTTCTACGCCGACTTTTTTGGCAAGAAATCTGACGGCTTCCACAAAATTCAGATGCTCAATTTCCATTATAAAATTGAGCGCATTCCCCCCTTTCCCGCACCCAAAGCACTTATATATCCCCCGCGAAGGGCTAACCGAGAAAGAGGGTGTGCGTTCGCTATGGAAAGGGCATAAACCGATCAGATTAGCGCCACGACGCGTTAAGGCGACGTAATCGCCAACTACGTCCTGTATATCTGCTCGGCTGAGCACCAAGTTAACGGTTTCGCGATCTATCATAGAAAAAAACAATCCACGCGCCTAAGGTACAAAAAAAGCGCCTTGAGAAAACTCTCAAAGCGCCTTTTGTAATAAATCTTCAGAGAAATGAATCTTTATCTTCTAGCAGCTTTTTGTGCAGCTTCACGTTGTATGCGCTCACGTCTGCGTTTCCCAAAGTCATAAGCCAACGGTGAGGAAATAAACACAGAGGAATATGTTCCGACAATAACCCCGATGGTAATACTGAACACGAAACCTCTGATGCTGTCGCCACCGAAAATTACCATAGGTATTAACACAATCAACGTACTAAAAGAGGTAGCCATGGTACGACTCAATGTACTGTTGATAGCATGGTTAAACGTGTCGGCTAGCTTCCGATTGGGGAAGAGTCCGACGTATTCACGCACTCGGTCAAAAACGACCACGGTATCGTTGATCGAATAACCAATTATGGTGAGGACAGCAGCAATGAATGCTTGATCTATTTCAAGAGTGAAAGGCACGATTCCCCACAGCAACGTATAAACGCCAATAACAAGTATTGTATCATGTGCCAATCCAAGTACTGCCCCTACACTGTAACGCCAATTCTTGAAACGAATCATGATATAGAGGAAGATGGCTATCAGTGCAAGAATTACAGCCACAACAGCCTCTCGACGTATATCAAGTGCGATGGTAGGACCAACTTTCGTGCTACTCAACTTGTAATCTGACAAGAACTCGTCTTTTGTTACTGTCTGTGCTAGCATGGGTTTGAGTCCAACATAGATTAAAGAATCTACCTCAGCATCTACAGATTCGTCATCATCTTGGATCTTGTACTTGGTAGTAATCTTTACTTGGTTAGATTCGCCAAAGACTTTTACTTGTGGTCTTTCCGCGAGTACTTGTTCGAGCTTCGTCGCTACGTCTTCTGTTGAAACAGGTTGTTTGAACTGTACCTCGTAGGTACGTCCGCCGACGAAGTCTATACCCGCATCGAAACCGCGCACTGCTAACGAGATGAATACTACGACTATTAAAATACCCGATATGATATAAGATATCTTGCGTCCTTTAATGAAGTTGATATTTACATTCTGCAAGAAGTTCTTCGTCCAAGGCAGTGCGAAGGTCAGTTTCCATTTGTGAGTCAAGAAAGCTGCAATTAAAAGACGCGTAATAAAGATAGCGGTGAACATAGAGGTGAGAATACCGATCACCAACGTTGTAGCAAAACCACGAACAGGCCCCGACCCAAATACACCAAGTATAATCCCCGTTAAAAGGGTGGTAACATTACCGTCTATAATAGCCGACAACGCATTCTTAAAGCCGTCATCTACGGCAGCCGTCAGTCCTTTTCCTTTAAGTCTTTCTTCTTTAATACGCTCAAAGATAAGCACATTAGCATCGACCGCCATACCGAGCGTTAGGACAATCCCCGCAATTCCAGGCAACGTTAACGTAGCTTGGAAGGATGCTAAGATGCCCATAATGAAGAATAGGTTACACAACAGCGCAAAGTCGGCAATGAGACCAGCACGTTGGCTGTAGTATAGCACCATAAAGACTAGGATGACACAAAGACTGATTAGGAAGGAGGTCAACCCCGAGTCAATTGCCTTTTGACCAAGCGAAGGACCTACAATTTCTTCTTGAATAATATGGGCAGGTGCAGGCAGTTTTCCAGACTGCAATACGTTTACTAAGTCCTTCGCTTCCTTAATGGTGAAACCACCTGTAATAGAAGAACGTCCGCCCTTAATTTCGTTATTTACCGTTGGGAAAGAGTAAACGTAATCGTCTAATACGATGGCAATACTCTTACCGATGTTGTCTGCTGTCATACGTGCCCAGACTTTAGCGCCCTCGGGATTCATCCACATGACAACTTCACTTTCACCGCGTGTTTGTCCGAATTCGGAACGTGCTCCCGCTACCGCCCCTCCGTCGAGTTTAGGAAGCCCGTCTCGGCTAGCAACCTTAATAGCTACTAGCTGGAAGATACTCTCTGTCTTATCCCATTCGGCAGCCTTAACCGTCCAGAGGAGTCGGAGATCGCGTGGTAAGAGACTGCGTACACGCGGATCGTACAGCATTTTGTTAATGGCAGCCGTATCGCGATAATGCGCGAGCCCGACAACAGGACCTTTGTATAACTGCCCTTGATTAGTAACAGAGGGGGTTAGTAGTGCAAATAACGGATTCTTTCTCGCATACTCTTCGCGATCCATAGCTTGCGTAGCGGCACTATCAGCATTTTGCCCCTCGCCCTCCTTGAGTTGTGAAAGGATATCAGAGTTGGTCGAATCTTGTTTCTTTTGTACCGTATCTGCGTCAGCTTGCTGCTGTGCGGCTTGGGTATTTTGTACCGTATCAGGAGCTGCTTCATTAAGCTGTGCAGTGGTCGGTTCGTGGGGTTGGATGGGTTCAGCAGCCACGGAGCTTTCTTCCGTCTTATCTAGCTGCCGTAGTTCAGCAATCCGATTATTTACTGCGAACAATGCGCCGTAGACCTCGCTATTATCAAACGTTTCCCAGAATTCGAGACTAGCAGTACCCTGCAACAGCTTACGGACACGCTCAGGATCTTTCACACCAGGTAATTCTACCAAAATACGCCCCGATCTTTCGAGACGCTGCACGATGGGCTGTGCGACCCCGAATCGGTCAATACGATTTCGTACGACGATCTCGGAGTTTGCAATAGCACCTTCTGCTTCTTCCCGAAGCACGGCGAGTACCTGCTCGTTAGTAGCATTAAATGGGATCTTGTCTCGCAATTCGACTGTACTGAAAATGGAAGCCAATTTTCCGTTAGGAGCAACTTCGGAATAGGCGCGCCCGAAACGCGATACGAAATCTTCACTAGGCGCCATAGCCTTCGCCCTATTAAGCGCTTCTACAAAACTCGGCTCTGCATTATAATTTGAAAGCGCTCTGAGCACGTCGTAGACGGAGACTTCGAGCATGACGTTCATACCTCCCTTGAGGTCTAGCCCTAGGTTTATTTCACGCTCTTTGCAATCTGCGTAAGTATACTTTCTCAGCCAGAAGAAGTTATAAACCGTTTCTCCGGAGACGGAGTCAAGGAAATAATTCTCTTTTTGTTTAAATGCACGTTCGCGCTCGACCGCATCGGTAATGCTGGTCACAGCTTGCGCCGCATATTCTCGAGCTCGTTTTTCGACACGCGAACTAAACCATGTAAACGATAACTGATACAAACATACCAACGCAAGAGCTATCGCTAGTATCCGTATTGCTCCTTTATTCTGCATTGTAACACTTTAATAAATCTCTCTGTCACACAAATTACACCAAAAACGCTACAAATATAGCGTTTTATTTCGAGCGTAGTATTTTTACCATCCCCAATGATCGCTCAAATACACAGACATGCGATAAGGGTGGCGAAAAGTCAAAAGCTAAAGAGAAACCTACAGGACGAAACGAGATTCACGCGTATTCGTACGTGCACGGTAGCTTTTTCAGAGCATAGCACGCTACACACCTAGTTCGTCTAGCCAATTTCTGAGGGAGGGGTTACTTTTTCTAATATCCTCGTAGAGATCTTCATCGCTCATATATTCGCGCAGAAGGTCTACGTTGGCATTAGCGTCCTGCACTATTTCCAACTCGAGGTCACTAACGTCGAAACGACTGAGGAAGTGTTTAAGAAGATACTCCCGTTGTTGTAGTAAAACATTGCATTCGTTTCGTTCCCGCACGCGGAATTCTATGACATTGTCAGCACTACACAACGGTTTATACTTTACACCGATGGCGTACAGAATACCCGTATCAGACTTGAAGAACTCCACCAAGTCCGTCCAGACGTGCAAAAGATTCTCCTGATTAAGTTCTAATAGCTCTTTAACTTCAGTTGTCGGCTCAGCCTTTTGCTCTTCAGGCTTTTCTACTTTACCCTTGTTCTGCAAGGAGAAACTGGCTGGTTTCCACTTCTTAACTTCATCCTGTTGCTTTACCTCGTCACTTTTCGTGGCTTCGGCTGTAGGGGTGCAAGAAATGGGGCGTCGTAATGACCAGAACCTATCTATCAGACGTTTTTTTTTTCCTCGCTTGGCTCACATAGGGTGAGCAGTAGTAGTTCGGTATGGAGACGCTGATTCGATGAACTTTGGAGCGTAGCCTCAGCATCAGATGCTATCTGTAACGCTTGGATGAGGAGCGAGATGGGGAATTCTTTACTACGCTTATTATACTTCTCTGCCAATTCAGCCCCCATGTCCAAGAGTTGTAAGCCAGAGACGTTTGCTGCAAGTAACATGTTGCGCAGGTGCAAGGTAAAACCTGACATGAACTGCGCAAGATTAAATCCTTGTAGGATGACTTTATTTAATAGCGTGAGTGCGTGTATATAATCGTGTTTTAGAATATCATCCGTTACTTGAAAATACACATCAATATCTAAGAGATTCAAGCCCTCCACAACTTTTTCACGAGTAACGTTTCCGTCGGTATAGCTAACCACTTGATCAAAAGAGGAGAGAGCATCGCGCATAGCACCGTCGGCTTTGAGTGCAATTAGATTTAAGGCTTCGCGCTCGAACGATACATTTTCCTTTTCCGCGATATTTGTAAGGAAGTTTATTGTATCGACAACTTGGATGCGGTTGAAGTCAAAAATCTGACAACGGGAGAGTACAGTAGCTA
>CAJPTS010000008.1 GCA_905373625.1 Bacteroidia bacterium | reverse complement strand
GCCCCGAAATGATCCGTTTTCACCCGCCTAAACATCTTGTAGATATCAAAGAAGAGCTGCGCCCAGAGATCCTTACAATAGGTTTTGCACGCCGCTTTGCGACTTACAAACGTGCGCATTTGTTGTTACGCGACCTTGATCGTTTGGCTGAGATTGTCAATAACCCCGAACGCCCCGTTCAAATCCTTTTTGCAGGCAAGGCACATCCGCACGACGTGGCAGGTCAGGATCTGATAAAACGCATATTCACCGTATCACTCATGCCCCAATTCCGTGGTAAACTCCTTTTCCTGCCGAACTATGATATGGATTTGGCACGGAAGATGGTACAAGGCGTGGACATTTGGTTGAATACGCCGACGCGACCGCTAGAAGCCTCGGGCACAAGCGGTATGAAGGCTGTTATGAATGGAGCTTTGCACTTCAGTGTCTTGGACGGCTGGTGGGTCGAAGGTTATGAAGAAGGAGCAGGCTGGGCACTAAGTAAAGAGCGTACGTACGAGGTACAAGAAATACAAGACGAGTTGGATGCAGAACTCTTGTATTCCACGCTAGAAAATGAAATAGTGCCACTGTACTACGAACGGAACGACGCAGGCTGTCCGCTTGGGTGGATAAAGTGTATACAGAAGAGTATGAGTGAAATTGCACCGAATTTCACAACAACGCGTATGCAAGCCGATTATCTGACCAAATTCTATAATCCGCAGGTGCGATATATGCAAGAGCTACTAGCCAATGGCGGCGAAGAGCTTCGCGAGCTGCTTGCTTGGAAGGAGAGGATGTTAGCCAATTGGCATCGCGTGAGCGTGATACGCACCGAGGGGCTGGGAATGGGATCACAAGAAATACTAACGGGCGCTAAATACTCGGGGAGTTTGATACTCGATCTTGCCGACCTATCGCCCGAAGATGTAGGCGCAGAGCTTGTGGTTACAGAGCTGCGACCCGGTGAAAATGACGTGGTGATTTACGATACAGTCCCCTACGAATTTGCGCACAGTGATGGACCACGCGCCGAGTACACGGTAGTATTTGAACCTCCGTCTCCAGGAGTGTTTGACGTTGCGATACGTCTTTATGCTCGGCATAAGCACCTCCGTCAGCGCGCAGATTTCAATCTGGTTCGTTGGGTATAGCTCTGTTAAGTACGAGATACAACAATCAGTTAAGAGTTAAAAGTTAGGAGTGCGTTTTTGTAGAGGCGTTGCGGGCAATGCCTCTACAAGGACAACGTTTTTTACTTCCTATTTTTGCACAACAATAAATTTTCTACTTCGTCTCATTATGGCAAGGAATTCCAGCGTCAGAATACCGTTGATTTAATATGTCACATCAAAATACTCGCTCTTGGTCGTTACTTGTAGGGAGATCTGCAGCACGCAGCGTACGCCTCTCGTCCGATGCTCCTGCAGTACAAACCATGACCACGACGGCAGCCTCTGATGTTGAGACGACACTTGAGCAACTAATTGCATTGCGAAAAGCGGGTGCAGAAATCATCCGTGTTACAGTACCTACCATGCAAGATGCCATTGCACTGGAGGAGGTTGTGCAGAAATTCGTTGGTCGTGGCATCTCGTGTGCTAAAAAAGGCTATACAGCCTGTCCCATTGTGGCAGATATTCATTTCTCGCCGCCAGTTGCCTTAGAAGCCGCCAAATACGCCGATGCAGTACGAATAAACCCAGGTAACTACATTAACCGAGACTCGCCACAAAATGACGCTGAAGAACAAGAAATGCACCGAAATATGTTGCAGAAGGTCGGCGAGCTCATCGAGGTGTGTAAAAAAAATAACGTCGTAATACGTATCGGGGTAAATCACGGCTCACTCGCGCCCCGCATAATAGAGAAATATGGCGCGGGACTGGAAGGGATGGTTTATTCCGCATTAGAATTTCTTGAAGCCTGTCGCCATTTCCATTTTGAACGAAAGGTGGTTGTCTCGCTAAAAGCAAGCGATGTTAAGCAGATGGTCTTTGCCAATCGGCTACTAGTAAAGACATTGGAGCAAAACGGCTTTTATAATAAGCTCCATTTGGGCGTAACCGAAGCTGGGGCTGGCGAAGACGGACGGCTCAAGTCCGCCATAGGGATAGGAGCGCTTTTGGCAGACGGCATCGGAGATACTATTCGCGTATCGCTTACCGAGGATCCGATAAATGAAATTGTCTTTGGTCGCCTCCTCCTAGAGCATATTAAGAAGCTTACCCCCTTTACTCCGAAGGTTTATACGGAGCGATCGCCACATTTTACCTATTATGCGCCGCCTCAAATACAAGAGCGTGAAGTGCCTCCTGTTCTAAAAGAATTTCGGAAGGGGCTAGTACTTACCGAATATTGTGGCGACAACGTTACGCCAGACACTCTCCGTTCTTTTGGTTTCACGCCCGATACTACGGGCATTTGGCAGCATGCGCATAATTCGGTAGATCTCATTCTTTGTGAAGTCTTCTCTGATATGCAAACGCTTCCGCAAGAGGTGCGCCCCTATTTTTTACTAAAAAAAGATGCACAAAACTATGCTACGCTCGATGGGCGCGTTATTGCTACCCTCGTTCCTCTTGATATTGAAACTACTGCTGACGTTGCAGCACTAAGCATTTCTGACGCTGTGCAACTTTTTCTAATCAAGGAGAACAGCACGGGGCTAGAACGTTCGCGTCATATAGCCAATTTACTGTACACGGCTTCGCCTACAAAAAGTGTCATCTTTTGGCAAACTAAGCATCAGAATTTGGCGGGCGAGGCGCTACAAGCGGCTATGGGTGTCGATTACGGCGTATTACTGCTAGACGATTTTGGCAATGGCGTAGTGGCGCAAGGAGTAAATTTCCACGAGGCAAAAAGAAATGCTTTTGCCATATTGCAAAGCCTCGGCTTGCGACGCGTACAGGCCGAGTTTGTGGGGTGTCCAGGCTGCGGACGGACATTGTTTGACTTACAAAGTACTTTTACCAAAGTGAAGGAGGCAACTGCGCATCTACGTCACCTAAAAATAGCCGTGATGGGATGCATAGTTAATGGTCCAGGCGAAATGGGCGATGCCGATTATGGTTACGTCGGAGCTGGACCTGAGAAAATTACTCTATACAAGTCGGGGAAAGTGGCAAAACGAAACATTCCTGCCGCTAGTGCAATCGAAGAACTCATTCAGCTCATTAAAGATTCGGGCGACTGGCGAGAGGCTTAAATATCTCGAGGTTATCACTAACCATCTGCTGCTATAAGATGTTTTTATGCTCAGCACAACAAGCATTGCAGCGCTGAATTTGCATGACAAGCCCGCCCACTTTCTAAGCAAAAGCTACAACACAAGTATAGAAGCCCTCTTTAGCCCATTTAACGCCTATCTTTGTAACGTCTACAAGAAGTAGGAGTGGGGCAAGGAGATTGCTACGCCCTCTGTTTGTGAAGGAGAGGTTTATGCGCTTTTATATAGAGACTTATGGGTGTCAGATGAACGCGAACGATAGTGAGATCGTCGCTTCGTTGTTAGAGAGTTCAGGCTTTCGGTTGGTTACAGAGAGTGAACAGGCTGATGTTGTTCTGATAAATACATGCGCCATACGAGACAATGCCGAGCAACGCATTCTGGGGCGCATTGCACACTACAAGAGTTTGCAGCGCAGTACACGCAAAAGGCTCGTAATCGGCATACTGGGTTGTATGGCCTCGCGGGTAAAAGAAGAACTACTCTCCCCAAAAATAGGCGCATCTGTTGTAGTGGGACCAGATGGTTATCGTTACCTCCCCGAATTACTTCGCGAAGCCGCTACAGGTACGCAAGGAGTCTATACACGCCTCTCGCGTTCGGAGACCTACAGCGAAATAGAACCGCTCCGTTACGGCGGAAATCGCGTCTCTGCCTTTACATCTATTATGCGGGGTTGCAACTATGCTTGTACCTATTGCGTCGTCCCGTTTACACGAGGTCCCGAGCGAAGCCGATCGGTAGATTCTATTCTGCACGAAGTAGAAAAATTGGCAGAACAGGGGTATAAGGAGGTTACACTTCTCGGGCAGACCGTGGATAGTTATGCATGGAAAGATTCTGAAGGGGCAGTGGTATCTTTTGCTGCGCTATTGGAGCGAGTAGCACACGTAATCCCACAAATGCGCTTACGTTTTGCGACGTCACACCCACATGATATGACCGAAAATGTACTGCGAGTCATGGCAGCCTACCCCAACGTGTGTCATCACATTCACCTCCCTGTACAGTCGGGCGCAACATCTATGCTCAAACGCATGAAACGCCGTTATACGCGCGAAGAATACTTGCAACAAATAGAAATGATCCGCACGATACTACCAGATTGTTCCATAACAACGGATATTATTGCGGGCTTTACAGGAGAAACGCAGGAAGAGCACGAGGCGACGCTCTCACTTATGCGTGAGGTGCATTTTGATTTGGCCTATATGTTTAAGTATTCTGAGCGCCCTAGCACGTATGCACAACGCCGTATGGGCGATACTGTACCCGACGCGACAAAAGGGGCACGACTGCAAGAGATTATTGACCTCCAACAAAAACACTCCTACGAGGCGAATCTACGCGATGTGGGAAAGACGTTCGAGGTTTTGGTAGAGGGCTATTCGCATAAATCTGAAGACGACCTCTGCGGACGTAATATGCAGAACAGAATGATCGTTTTCCCTGCGGCGGACGTTCCAGTAGGCGCACGGCTGTTAGTTCGGGTGGAGAAATGCACCCCTTCCACCCTACTAGGCGTAGTGGTGACCGAGTAAACAGGGACGACTAACAAGGTAAAAATGAACGACTTTTCGGTAGCAGTACTTCAACCTAAAATAGTGGATGGCGAAGTAGAAGCTAATCTTGCGCACTACACAGAGTTACTCTCAGCCATTACAGAACCTACAGATCTTATTCTACTGCCCGAGATGTTCCCGAGCGGTTATCATATTCGCGCGCAATACATAGAGTCGCACCTAGGACGCTCTGTGGAGTGGATGCAGAGCATAGCCGCTCGTTTTAACACACTCGTGGGGGGCACGATTGCAGTAACCGACGCCGAGAAGAATTATAACAGGTTTTATCTGGTAGACCCAGACGGGGGGCTAAACTATTATGATAAACAACATCTTTTTGTGCTGGCAAGAGAGGAGACGTTATTTACCGCAGGCGATCGCCGTGTAGTTGTCTCCTTTCGAGGATGGCGTATCGCATTACAAACCTGTTTTGACCTTCGTTTCCCCGAAGGGGCACGAAATAAAGGCGATTATAATCTGTTACTTTATGCAGCCTCTTGGCCCGCAGCGCGCGATTACGCTTGGCGGCAGCTCTTGGTGGCACGCGCCATAGAGAATCAGACCTACATAGCTGCATCAAATCGGGTCGGGACGGATGCTAAGGGTAATAACTACGTGGGGCATTCTTATATCATTGACAGTGAGGGGAAAATATGTGCAGAAATGCCTGAAGGAGCGGAGGGGATCCTTTATACCACGCTGAATAAATTACAGCAGGAACGCCTGCGGACAGACTATCCCTTTTTATTGCATGATTAACTCGGTAAATATACCTAGTTCGAAAAGTGTAAGGATCATATTAGAAAGCGTAAATTTGTAGCAAACAAAAACAGAATACTAGCCACCTATATGTTATTCTACGGTTACAGATCTAAAATACGGTTGATACAGTTTTTCGTCATTTTCTTATTCTCGTTGTTGCTGCTCTTCGGGTGTCAAGAACCAGGAGAAACACAAAGCAATGTAGAGAAATTTGAAAGTGGCTACGTCGTATACAACCTCGCTTGGCATGGTAGCGGCGTAGAGTCGGTCTTTAATGCTTTTTTCCCCTCCGAGCTAAAAGTATACTTCTCCAAACCCTATGTGCGGATGGAGATGAGTACCATGGGGGGCGTCGGACGAGCCGTTTTTCTACTGAATACGAAGAAAGGCGAAGGCAACGTCATGGTGTCTGTTATCGGAGTTCGCTCGCGTTACAAAGAGGTGATTGCGAAGGACAATGTCTCTTTTTTGTTCGGCACGAACCGTACTTATTCCGAAGTAGAGGGGGCTGACACCATATACATGGACAGGCATTGTAAATATGCCACCTCATACATAGGAACTGATGAGGCGAATACATACCGTTTGATCTACGCCCCCGAGATAGGCTGGGCTACGATGAATGACTACATCCCCTTTAATGGCGTTAACGGTTTGGTACTCAGTGGGAGTTTTTGCCTCGGGAAGATTATGGTAGATATCGAAGCAAAAGAGCTAGTACAGACGGAATTAGATCCTGCTCTTTTCCAAGTAGAGGACGGTTATAAGGAGATCAGCCGTTCGGCTATGGAACAGCTCTTGGGCTTTGGCTTTAAGTAGCGTATAGCCTAACAAATAAACAGTGTGGCTCTTGTGTTCTTCTTGATGACGGTGTGTCATTATCAATTTGGCACACCTTTTTTAGTGTTATAAACACAAAAGGTCAAACAGAATCTTGCTCTGTTATTTTAGTAGCCACTATTACGCCATCGCCTGCTGGTAGAAGTGTTGTCTTGTACGACGGATCTGCAAAAAGTGCCAGATTGAATGCACGGAGCGCACGAGTTCGTGCATCCCCTACAGACGGTGAACAAGTTTTCCCACCCCACAAGACATTATCTGCTACGATTATGCTACCCACGTGTAACAAAGGTTCTAACAATCTCAGGTACTCGGGGTATTCGGCTTTGTCGGCATCTACATAAACGAGGTCGTAGTCGCAGCCTACTAAGTTCGGGAGCTGCTCTCGCACCGTACCGCGCAGCAAGTTTATCTGCTTCGTTCTGCCATCCTTGACAAAATATTTTTCGGCGATGTCGGCATGCTGCATACTGCTTTCTATCGTCGTAATCTTCCCAGCGTCCCCTAGGGCGCGTGCTAAACGGAGGGTGGTGTACCCCGTGAATGTCCCCAATTCGAGTATCCGCTGGACAGAGTGTGTGACGATTAGCCACTCCATAAATGTACAGAGCCAACGGTCGCCCAACATGCGCGGATGCTCCGTCTTTGCATAAGTCTCACGTACGAGCGATTGCAACAGCTCGTCATCGGCAGTAAAAAGGGTTTCCAGATACTCACGCAGGTTGTTCACTGCGGGATCTATCGAAGACAGTGCATCAGACATATAACAGCGTAACCAGTTGGTCGGGGTGAAGATATTCGTTGGCAAGCGATAGAAGATCCTCCGCCGTGATATTATGCCACGCCGCGAGTAGCTGCGTGGTGGGCGTATAAGGAATGTCGTCTAACAAATAACGGACATAGGTCAGAATTACGCTCTCGATATTCTCATTTGCCAGCCAGAACTGACCGATGCAGCGCGTTTTAGCTTTATTTAGTACAGAGGTAGAGATCCGCATAGAGCGTAGCTTCGCGATCTCGTCGCGTACGATGCCGATGCAGCGACTCAGCTCGTCGCGCGAAGTTGCAAAATATACCGAGATGTAACCCGTATCAAGGAACGTGGTACTCGTGGCCTCTACCGTGTATACGAGCCCTAGCTTCTCGCGCATCCGTTTATTTAGACGCGAGGTGGTGGCAGACCCGCCTAAAATCTCTGTAAGAAGGCGAAAGGCAATATTACGCTTATCTCGCACCGATGGGGCTAAAGCTCCTATCATGCAGTGTGCCTGTGCTGTACGCTTGGCTACTTTTTTCTCGATGGGCATAACTCCCTTTTGGAAAAAGGCACGGTTCTGCTGGCTCTGCTGATAGGGAATCTCGGTAAAGTATTTTGCAGCAAGAGTAAAAACTTTCTTAAACTCGTAAGGACCTGTTACAAAAATCGCAATACGCTCCAGTCCATACGTGCGTTGCAGATAGCTCAGTAAGTGTTTGCGTTTGAATTTACGCACCGAGGCTGCCGTCCCTAATATGTTGTGACCGAGTTCGGAATCTGCAAAAAGCAAATCTTCAAAGTCATCTATTATGAGCTCGGATGGTTCATCTTTGTAAGAGTTTATTTCTTCCAGCACAACATCTCGCTCCCGCTCCAATTCGTGCTCTGGGAAGCTGGCATGGCACAAAATGTCTGAAAGGAGTTCTAAGATACGCCCCAAATATGTCGGGACAAAGGAGGCATGAATCACCGTTTCTTCCTTTGTAGTGTAGGCATTTAGGTCGCCCCCGATGTTTTCAACCCGATTGAAGACTTGGAATCCGTTTCGTCGCGCCGTCCCCTTAAAGTACATGTGCTCCACAAGGTGTGCTACACCGTACTCCGTGGGCAATTCGTCACGTGCACCTGCACAGATGTATATTCCAGCAAACCCCACCTGAAGCTTGTTCGGCGCAAAAACTATACGCACCCCACAGGGTAAAAGCGCTTGTGAAATAGGCGTTTCGGCGTGCTGCATTTTTCCCATCAATCCTCCCCTCATACTTAACTTTGCTGCAACTTTGGGTGCGCCCGTCGTTCCAAGAATAGTACTATTCCTAAGCCTAAGAGCGCCATGACAATGGCTAATAGAAGCTGCGGCTCACCCTGCGTCTCTGTATAACGCTGCGGCGAGAGGAGTACAAGACGATAATCTGCGGTGCTCGTAGCCTCTTTCCACGGCCACAAACGTACCATTGCACCAAGGATAAAGCTGGAAAGAGAGGCGAGCATCAGATTTTCAAAGCGTGCAAAAAGCCAAGAGAGAAGACGAGAGAATAAAAGAATTCCGAGCAACGCACCCAAAGCAAAGACGGCGAGGTGCGCAAAATCTAAATCGACTACCAGCTGTAGCACTCGCGTATACATGCCCAATAAGATTAGAATGAAGCTGCCCGAGATGCCTGGCAGTATCATAGCACAAATCCCGAGAAAACCAGAGAAGAAGAACCAAAGATAAGAGTCGCCCCCCACGATCGGCGTGCCGAAGTTGAGGAGTAGCCCTGCTGCCGTGCCGAGTACCATTGCAATGCCCGTTCCGACCGTCCATTTAGTTATTTTTCGCTCAACAACTATAACAGTTGCAAACATTAAACCAAAGAAAAAGCTTTCTACGGGGATGGGGTGCACAGATAATAGGTATTGAATAAGCCTAGCAAGCCCGAAAACCGCCGATAAGATGCCAAGCACTAGTGTTAGTAGGAAGCTCCAATCAATGGCGCGGAAATACGCCGCAAAACGGGCTTTGCGTAAAAGACGCAGATTGTCGCGCGAGATAGTACGGGCTATACACTCCACCAGATGCTCGTAGATCCCGACGAGTAGGGCTATCGTGCCACCCGATACACCTGGAATAAGATCTGCCGTGCCCATAAAAAAGCCCTTGAGGTATAAAACCAAATACTTTAGCATAGCGGTATTGTTCGTTACCTACTGGTTTAAGACTTCTAATTCTTTTGCAATTCGTGCCGAGAGGTCATCGGAGGCGGGAACGAGAGGTAAACGTAGATTATTCTCGCAAATTCCGAGGTGTGCTAAGGCGCATTTTACTCCTACGGGGTTACCCTGCTCAAAAAGAAGTTTGTAGAACTTATGCAAACGTAAGTGGATGGCGGCAGCTTGTGGAAACTCTTGACTGAGAGCGGCGTGTACCATATTGCCAAAAAGTGTGGGGAGCGCATTGCCGACCACGGAAATTACGCCTTGTGCCCCTAAGGATATCATGGGGAGGGTCAATGAGTCGTCGCCCGAGAGGACAACAAAATCTGTGGGCTTCTCTGCCAGAATGTCGCTCACCTGATCTAGGCTACCTGCGGCCTCCTTGATGCCAATGATATTAGGGGATTCGTGCGCTAAACGGAGCGTAGTAGACGCTAGCATATTTACTCCAGTGCGTCCTGGCACATTATAGAGCAAAATCGGGCATTTCGCAGCTCGGGCTACTGCGGCGAAGTGGTGATATATACCTTCCTGTGATGGTTTATTATAATTGGGAACAGCAGAAAGAATATAATCCACGCCACTGTAGTCAAAGGTTTCGAGTTCTTTGACTAGTCGCTCCGTATTATTTGAGCTCTTGCCAACGACGATTGGTACTCGCCCATTCACCAACGCAATAACCTTACGAACATATTCGTGTTGTTCCTCTGGGGTTAGTGTAGGCGTTTCGCCCGTAGTGCCGAGCACTACTAAAAAATCTGTCCCACCGTCCAGCAAATGAGCTACTAAACGCTCGGTCGCTGCCCAATCTATATCTCCTTTTTTAGTGAAAGGAGTTACCATGGCAACCCCGAGTCCGCGCAACAATTGTTTCTGCATCCTAAAATTCTCCCTGTTTATTGTATAAAAGATCCCTCACGTAGAGGCTTCAAAATAAATGCATATTTTTATTTTGTGGGCGTTGGGGGAGCGAAGAGTGAAAAGTTGCGCAAAGCGACTAAATCAGGTACAAGGTACGAAGTACACGCAAGGCGAGCCGAGGTTTATTTGGGACTCAGCACGTGATGTCGATTTTAGTTTTTTTTTACAAGTAACTCATCAGGTACCTTGAACTACGCAGATACCTTGTATCAAAATAGCAATGTACGGCTTGCAGCCCATGCTATAAAACGAAAAAAAACCTCCGAGAGTACCCGACTCCCAGAGGTTAAACCTAACAAAAACAACTAACCAGAAATAACTAGCGATACAAAGGTAGAACAATCTTGTACAATAACAAAATTTCTATCAGTAATTTTACCTACCCAGTCCATCAAAGCCGCATTTGAACAGCTAAATCTGGCTTAAATTTATATGAACAGTACGCCTTTTGCGATTATTTTGGCGCTCGTCGATAAAGCACAACGGCCACCACGGCAAAAATCATATTCGGTAACCATACTGCAAGCAACGGCGAGAGCG
This sequence comes from Bacteroidia bacterium, assembly GCA_905373625.1. Lineage (GTDB taxonomy): Bacteria > Bacteroidota > Bacteroidia > Bacteroidales > CAJPTX01 > Bacteroides_D. The sequence continues at coordinate 9,316 of CAJPTS010000008.1, read as the reverse complement.
TACTCCCTATGGCAAACATGGTGCTAAAGCGCATAAACAGTATGTACGTAAAGCTCAAGCCGAGCCCAAAGCCTAAATGTTTCCCCATGCCTCCTCGCACCTTCCGAGCCGAGACAGACACGCCTATCAGGGTGAGAATAAACGCAGCAAAAGGCTGTGCAACCCGATTGTATTTCTCAACATAGGCAGCACTGACGTAACTAGACCCTTGCAGCTCTTGATCGGCTATGTATTGGTTGAGTTGCCGATAGTTCATAGACTCAATGTCCATGTCTGTATGCGCCAAGTCTCCTGGCTGAAGGTAGAATGTGGTATCTAACCCCACACCATGTTCCACCACTTCGCCCGAGTCTGTATAGTGCCTGATGTAATAACTCCCCAATTTCCATTTTTCAGACACCGTGTCCCACTCTACGTAGTTAGACCTTAATTTCGATGTGAGTTTGCCTGCTTCAAAACTCTCCAATGCCAACCGATACCCTACCCGATTATTTGGACTGTAGGACTCCATGTACACAAAGAATCCTGGGCGTACCTGTTTGTGCATATCGGACTGGTCATTGTATTTAGGGCGCGAGACGTACTTGTGAATGAAATCAATACGCGTCCTGTTGGCAGGCGGGATCACTACATTCGAGAGAAAAATGGAGAGGAGAAAAAGAAAAAATGCGGAGAGGAAATACGGATAAAGAAGGCGTCGGAAACTCACACCACTGCTCAGAATTGCGATAATCTCGCATCGTGCCGCCATCTTAGACGTGAAGAAGATCACCGTAATGAAGATAAAAAGCGAACTAAAGAGATTGCCGAAGTAGGGGATGAAATTTAAGTAGTAGCTGAATACAATCTCGCCCAATGGCGCTTCTTTTGACATAAAGTCATCGATCTTCTCTGCAATGTCAAACACGATACTAATGGAGAGTATCAGTGCAATGGCAAAGAAGTACGTGCCGAGGAATTTGCGGATTATGTACCAATCTAAGGTCGTGATACGGAGCGTGGAGAGCTTCATAGTCGTTGTTCTAGTTTGGGAACGATAGTCTTACGCCATTGTGCAAACGTGCCCGCGGCAATTTGGCTGCGGATCTCTTGCATGAGTGCCAAATAAAAGCCGATATTGTGCAGTGAAGCGATTTGCGCCCCTAGCATCTCGCCCGACACAAACAAATGGCGCAGATAGGCGCGTGTATAACTACGGTCGGACTCTAAGGTACTCTGTGCATCGAGGGGAGTAAAATCATTGCGCCACTTCCAGTTACGAATGTTTATAATTCCATCCCACGTAAAGAGCATCCCGTTACGCGCATTGCGTGTGGGCATTACACAATCAAACATATCGATGCCACGTACCACGCCTTCAATCAGGTTTACAGGTGTACCGACGCCCATCAGATAGCGAGGTTTATCAGCAGGGAGAAGGGGATGCAGGTGTTCTAGTACTTTGTACATCACCTCGGTTGGCTCGCCTACCGCCAAACCACCAATGGCATAGCCCGCAGCATCGTGTCGTAAACACGCCTCAACGCTCTTTGCGCGTAAATCTAGATAAGACGCGCCTTGGACAATTGGGAAAAGCGCTTGGTCGTAACCATACAACCCCACCGTACGCCGATACTGTTTGAAACAACGATGTAACCACGCTAATGTAAGATCGAGCGATTGTGAGGCGTAACGGTACGTGGCATCGCCAGGCGGACACTCGTCGAGTACCATCATAATATCTGCACCGATGACTCGCTGGATATCTACAATACGTTCAGGCGTGAATACGTGCGGTGCACCATCAATATGCGAACGGAAGCGAGCGCCAAAGTCTGAGAGTTTGCGTTGTTTAGAAAGCGAAAAAACCTGAAAGCCGCCCGAATCAGTCAGTAGCGGCCCGCTCCACGTAGAAAAGCCGTGTAAGCCACCTGCTGCCCGCAAAGTGGAGAGACCAGGACGAAGGTACAGGTGGTAAGTATTACCCAGTAGTATCTGAGCATCGGTCTGGGTTCGTAAAGATTCGTGCAATATTGCTTTTACGCCGCCCAGAGTACCTACAGGCATAAAACGTGGCGTGCTAACATCGCCATGTGCTGTATGCAATACGCCCAATCGAGCCGCGGTCTCGGAATCTCTTGCGAGCACACTAAATTGTAACAAACCTACCTCCTTCTATAAAATAGGAATGCAAAGAGGCGTCCCTCTCGCAGTGCCTAGCACAAAGGTAGTGTCTTTCAGCGACGTACGATTTCTTCTATTTCGTTGTCGAGCGGTAAGCTCCCAGTAAAGTCATGTAAGGTCAGTGCGCGAATGCGATAAAAGTAGTCCCAGAATTGCCACAATTGTCTGATACGTGCAATACGAGCATTGTCCTTCGACTGTTGTGCATCATTCAGCTCTAGCACGCCGATTTTACCCAAGAGAAAGACTTCGATCGAGGTCTGGTAGCGGAGCTGTGCTATAGAGTCTGACTGCTCTGCAACTTGCAGTTGAAACTGCTGATTATTGTAACGCTCCACCAAGATGTAGATATCTTGTTCAAAGCTCTGTATTTCGCGCTGGAGCTGAGTCTCGACCACCTCCCGATTCCACTCGGCTGTCTTCACATCGCCTTTGCGCTTCCCCCAGTCCAAAATGGGCACGCGTACCCCGATGCGTACTGTCTGATTATCTATCAAATTTTCATAACTCTTACCCAAGGTTTCGTCCTTTCCCGTGTATCCTACGCTAGCAAAAAGATCTATTCCGTAGCGTTGCCCTTTAGCTTTGGCTACAGCATAATCTGCTTCTAGTCTTCTACGAGCCACGTAACGTTGAAGAGAGTGGTTCGTCGTGGCGTACGAATACACTTCATCAAATTGCATCGGGTTATGTTTTATCATCTCTGGCAGACTCGCTACGAGGGTATCGCCACTCGCCAAACCTAAATAACTCTGTAAACGAAAGAGTTGTGCACGCCAATTGGTCTCGTCAGACGTGCGGGCAGAAACGGCTTGCAGCAGATTGAGTTGCAGACGCCGCTCGTCATTTAACGAGATCTCTCCATTCTGCCGACGGACTTTAGCTATCTCGTACAGCTTCTGCGCATTAACTTCGTTCTGTTGCGACGAGCTGAGCGTCTCCTGTGCTATCAGCAGGTCAAAGTAACGTTTTATAGCCTCGCGAGTGGTTTGTTCCACTTCGTTCATATAGTTCTGTTGCGCTTCCTTGTAACGAATAGGCTCAATTTTATTCTCCCACTTAAATGTATTAACGCCAAAAATAGGTTGCGTGAGTGTTAAGCTTACGGGCACGCTGAGGAACTGCTGTTGTGACCTACTAGAGCCATACGTAGCCACACGCTCGAGCGAAGTTAAAAGACCGATTGTTCCCCCCGTCCACGGGATGTTTTGCACCACGGACAGCTCGCCACTCAGCCGCATCACATTCGTGCGAATGAAGTCATAATGCCCTTGTGAATTCTGCTGAAGGTTATAGCCACTCTTAAAATCGGGCAGTGTACTTGCAAAAGAGACCTCGGGGAGGAGGGTGGCGCGGTTAGCCACGTAACGCCAGTAGGCGGCGCGTAATTGATTGCGAGAGGTCGCGGCTGAAACCGACTGTGTGCGAGCCAACAAAATAGCCTCTTGCATACGAAAATCGCGAACTGTTGCGCGTGTGGGTAGTACGAAGAGTAACCCAAATATTATGACGTATATTTTTTTGACCATCTGCTTCAATTCTTACTAACCTAACACAACGAATAAAATGCCACGGGAGTAAAGAACCTAGGAGGGCGTTTGAAAGCCGTATGGTTACTGTTACTACGGGGGGGTACTTCTAAAGTAGATAGGATATAAAAGCGAACAGGTGTCCGATAATGGACAGGAATGCTGACCGCTCGAAGGAGAATTTATCTCTCACTACACGTACACGCTTACGACGAAATAAACCCCGTTGTAACTGGTTAGGTATTTGTAAGCAAGCGCAATAAGCAAAGAATAGGAAGCCGATTAATGGACAAGCGGACTCCTTTCGTTCTCCCGCCGTTCGTTCTTGCGGAAGACATAGACAATCCCGTATTGTGTGGCGCGTTCACGTGCATCGACAGGTGTAAGATGCTCAAAATGCTCCTCCACCTCGTCCCAAATAGAAAGAATTATCTGGTCGGCCGTCTCGCGCAGAGCATCCAGTTCGGAGCGGGTTCGGCTCGTGTTTTGTTGGAGTACCCGATGCCGCGTATACTGATCTATAAACTTCTCGTAGTGTACTTTTACAAGCGCTATTGTAGGATTCATAATGGGCGGACGCCCCTCACTAGTACGCTGGAACTCACCCCGTATAATATTTTGCCCCCATTCTATCACTTCTTGATCTGATGTCAAAGAAGGTAATTTCCCCTCATCTATGGGCAGATTGTAATACTCGCGGACGTTTGCTTTCAACTCTCCGCGCGCGATTGCCATGTTTACCACCTGAATAAAGTGTGAAACATACAACCGTGCTCGCTGCGCAATGGGAACATATTTTGCACTACTTTCCGCTTGACGCTTATAGGCGTCGTGATACAGTTGCACAGCCGTCTCAAACGAATTGATAAAGAGCTCTAGTTTCGTATAGGTACTCTGCGTAAAAGCCAACTCGGTGGGGTGCAGCTCGCGTCCCATGCTATAGGCGGTCTTCATTGCACGCAAACGTGCTAAATCTGTATTGGGAAGTCTACGGTAAGGCATCAAATTGTTTTTCTAACTCGCAGGTATATTAACTGTATTACGCATGAACCAACCTAATTTACGTCCACTGACTTCGCCTTCATTTTTCCGTTTTGAAACTAACTTGTTGTCTAAGCCATGGAACGAGTAGCGCATTTATATCACAATGCGAAGATAGCCATTTCTATTTATCTGCTTATTGTCGCATTTGCAAAGAAATGACAGATGCGCTGTGTTTTTATGTCTGTATAAAAATAACTACTTTTGTGGCTGTTATTGCGCGAGAGCGGTAAGTGGAGAATTGTAAGAGTATAAAGAGATGAAACAGACATTCCAGCCTTCGGTAAGAAAGAGAAAGAATAAACATGGTTTCCGTGAACGTATGTCTACGGCTAACGGTCGTCGAGTATTGGCAGCACGTCGCCGTAAAGGACGCAAGAAGCTCACGGTATCTGACGAATATAACTTGCGTCGTCATTAGTCCGCAAGCTAAATAGCATTACGAGCGCACGGTACGAATACAGTACTGTGCGTTTTTTATTTTAGCAAATCTACCTTTGATTTCATGGTACTGGAGTGAACTTTTTATTTCTGCTCTTGTTCGTATATCAAAATTCCCCATTCGGCTAAAAAAAGAATATTAGATGGATAATCAAGAAATCAGTCGGATGCCTTTATTAGGCGACCTCGCGCCAGATTTTACAGCCAAGACTACAGAAGGTTGGCTTACCCTTTCGGATTACGGAAAAGACAGTTGGGTAATACTTTTCTCCCACCCTGCGGATTTTACACCCGTCTGCACCACCGAGATGTCGGGCTTTGCAAAGCGCAAACCAGAGTTTGATGCCCTCAACACGAAGTTACTGGGCTTGAGTATCGACAGTATTTTTTCGCACCTCGCATGGGTACGAAATGTGGAGGAGCGAACGGGCGTACGATTCAACTTCCCGATCATCGCGGACATAAAAATGGAGGTTGCAAATCTTTATGGGATGGTGCAACTCGGCGTAGCCTCTACGGTAGCGGTACGTGCTGTGTATTTTATTGACCCGAAACGGGTGATACGTCTCATCCTCTACTATCCGCTGAATGTAGGACGGAATATGGACGAGATCTTGCGTGCGCTCAAGGCGCTTCAATTAACCGACCGAGCTCCTGTAGCTACGCCGCTAGATTGGCAACCAGGATGTGAGGTTGTGGAACACGCCCCCGAGACTATGAAAGGTGTAGATGAAAAACTGGCCGACAAGAAACCAGGGATGGTAGATTTCTATCTCGTAAAGACGAGAGTAGAATAGTACAGAAGTACGCTTTGTCGGAGTTGGGAGGGTGTACCAAAATAAAAATTAGACATCCTCTTTTTTTCACAAGATAGCAGATTTATGATACGCTTAATCTGTAATGATTAAGCTGAACAACCCCAGCGCCCTCTCTTTATGGGGCTCTATGCTGTAAACAAAGCTGTGTCCCGTCAGCGCCAGACTGTGGTCATAACGAGTATAATACTCTCGGATCAAAGTATCGGCTGCAAGAGCCGTGAGCTCATTTGCGGGGTGGGCAGGGAGTCCTATCTCGGCTTGTAAGCCCTTCCCTATTATTTTATAAGTAATACCTTGCGGCGCTTTCGCTGCATCTATCAGAGCAGCAACGTAGTATAGCACATCTTCGGGAGTTACCGCATTAAAACAAGTATGCCGCAAAATACACCCACTCTGAAAGAGGGTTGCACTGACAAAATCCTGCAAAAGGTAGAGAGAGAGGCAAGAAGATTTTCGGAAGTGTTGTAAGCCTACTCGCAAAAGTGTAGCTTCCTGATGCAGTACAGTAAAATGCGAGAAGGTATGCAAAAGCGCATTGATAAGCTCGCTAGGGATGGCAAATAGCAAATTCGTGTCATCTGTTACACGATTGTAATAAAGCGCCTCCAACTCTCCTACATAAGAGAGGCGTTCGAGCAATAATTTTGCCTCTGCGGGTACGAAAAGCGGCTTAGGGACTAGTGTGTAATTCCTCCCACGCCACCCCACGCGGACACTATGAAAACGCGCTGCGAGCCACGAGTACGTCTTAAGAAGAGCGGAAAAGGCATCGCGCCATTCTGTGTCATCGCTTACTACGTAAGTATACTCAATGAAGACGATAAACTTCTTTCGTACACTATCATGCACGGCAACGTCAATTCCCCTGCGATGTGGGGCGAGTAAAAGATCATATACGCTTGCCTGCCCTGGGTCAAACGTTTCGTCTAGTAAAGAGACGCTGCGCATTAGTGAAGGACGGCAAGGCAGTAAGAGTTAGGGCGTGCCTAACACCCTACTCCCAGTTCCCCGCGTTGTTGGTCGCTTCGGTTAATGAACCTACTTTGAGACCAGGGAAACGATTGAGCTGACTAGCCACGTCGTCTAGGTTGATAATCTCTTGTTTATCAAGCCCCGCCAAAAGAACCTTGTTGGTAACGCTGGCTTCGAATACTTGCACAATGACCTTAGAGCCTGTCTTAACCTCGCCTGCCGCCATGTCAAATGTAGCGCGCCCGTTTGTAAATGGAACATAGCGGAGCGAATCTAAGACAAAGCCCGAGCGTTTGAAAAGGCTATCGCGAACACAAACAGACACCGTATCGCGCGATACGCGTCCCTCTGCCACCGCCGCCGAGTCGTCTAAAGAACCGATCTGACGTACAACTCTGAAAGAGTCGTTCTTGACAAAATTGATCAGGGAGTCAAAACTCGAGGTGTAGTGGTGATGCTCCGAACGGAAAGCCACTTGCGCCGTACGAATATCTTTGAGTCTTGCTATAGTTGCATTGTAGCGATGCTCTTTTTCCTGTGTGAAGTCAATAGGAGCCATGATACTAGAAATGAGAAAATAGAGCAATATTGCCGCTGTGATAGACAAGACCGTCTGGATTACCGCTTTCATTTTACCTTTGCGTTAAATAAGTTTCGCCAAGAGCCTTTTTTGTGCTGTTTGCAACGCAAAATTACTTTTTTTTCGTAGAGTGTACAATCAAACGCCGTTGTCCGCATGTCAACCATTGTCGCTTTAGCTACAGGTGAAAATTTAGCCGCCATTGCACTCATTCGCTTGAGTGGAGAAGACGCGCATCGTCTAGCATTGCAACACTTCGAGAGTCTCTCCTCTGTTTCGTCACATCCTGTTAGGCGAGCGCTATTGGGTAAGATTATCTTGGCGGGCGAGGTACTTGACCAAGTCCTTTTAACCCTTTTTGCTGCCCCCCACTCCTACACGGGCGAAGATATGGCTGAGATAGCTTGTCACGGCTCCCCCTACATTGTGCAAACCCTTCTCGATACACTGATACAAGAGGGCGCACATCCTGCTCAACCTGGCGAATTTACTTACCGCGCTTACCTCAACAACAAACTAGATCTTACACAAGCCGAGGCCGTAAATGAGCTCATCGCCTCACGTACGGCGGCACAACATCGCACAGCATTTTTACAACTGGAGGGGGCGCTCTCTGAGCAAGTAGAGGCGCTACGCGATAAATTGCTCGAACTCGCTTCGCTAATAGAACTGGAAATAGATTTTTCAGACCAAGACGTCGAATTCGTACCAAGAGCTCAATTTGCCGAGCTTGCCGAGCGTATACATGCGGAATTAACGAAGCTCTGCAAGACTTTTCGCAGTGGGCATGCCATACAGAACGGACTTCCTGTGACCATAGCAGGCGCGCCCAATGCGGGGAAAAGTGCATTATTAAACTACATTTTGCAAGAGGATCGCGCCATAGTCTCTGATCTCCCTGGTACTACCCGCGATGCTATTCACGGAGAGATCCTATTAAATGGTCTTACCATCCGCTTTACAGACACGGCTGGAATACGCGAGACGAGCGATACTATCGAACAGCTCGGTATCGAACGCACATTGAAATTTTTACAAGCGAGCCCCTTAGCATTACTCCTCGTAGATATAGCCCACACGCCATGTGACCAATTTCAGGCGGCTTTTGCGCTTTTACTCTCAAAGCTGCCTACCGATGCACAACCGCTATTCCTCCTTACAAAATCGGATTTAGTGGATAGTAACAGTGCACAAGAGAAACTCCGTAATGTACAGCACCACTACCCGACAGCCCATATTGTACTCTGGAGTTCTAAAACTGGCGAAGGCGAAACAGCAATACGAGCTTGGTTAGAAGAAAAAACACGGCAGTATCTCCCAACCGACGGAGGCTTTGCCATTACTAATGCTCGACACTTCGAAGCACTTTCTGCAGCGCGCGAGGAGACGCTTTTGCTCTTAGACGCAATACAAGCTGGGCTATCTTCTGACTTATTGTCCTCTCACCTCCGCCGTATTATTCGGCTTTTAGGAGAACTTACGGGCACGATTCCCCCCCAAGAGATACTTAACAACATTTTCCGTCACTTCTGCATCGGGAAGTAATAACAAAAGCCTTCTTAACAGCATCGGGCAACTTTTTAGGTACTAGGTACAAAGTACACGCAAAGCGTTTATTTCGTCATTTGTCTCTCGTCTTTCGTCTCTGAGGAAGGGCGTGCCTCGCCCCTACGAAGGCATTGATTTATAACGATTTCTGGGCGTTGCGGGCAACAAATTTAGGTACGAAGTACACGCGAGGCGATTAGAATCTGGGTTTTACTTTGAACTTG
>CAJPTS010000007.1 GCA_905373625.1 Bacteroidia bacterium | reverse complement strand
GTGGAAAACTCCCAGCTGATTTACTTGATGTACTCCAAAATCCTGAAAAGCGAAAGAAACTAGTGATTTACATCAATCCTCCGTATGCAGAGGCGCCTACCTCGAGAACTCCAGTGGGAACTGGAAAGAACAGAACGGGAATTACAAAAGGGAATCGTTACAATGAAAAATTCAGAAGTGAACTAGGAAAGGCCATCAATGAGTTTTTTGTTCTTTTTCTCGTACGCACTTACACTGAGATCCCTAGCTGTCGCGTTGCACATTTTTCAAAATTGAAGATTTTACAATCCAGCAACTTCCTACGCTTCCGAGATTTTTTCTCAGCAAAACTCGACTCACTTTTCCTTGTTCCTGCCAATACTTTCGATAATGTTAACGGAAAATTCCCTATTGGATTTTACATCTGGAATTCTGCGGTTAAAGAGAATTTCAATGCAATAAAAGCTGATGTGTACGACTATTCTGGCGCACCCCTTCCATCAAAGATAATAGCTGCGAACACTGAACGACAATATGTGATAAGCTGGCTACAAAAGTACTATGATAAGGAAGGGAAACGCATTGCATACTTAAGGATGATCGGAACAGATATGCAGAACAACAGAGGTGTATATATTACAAATAGTTTATCTCCCAACGACTTACGAAAACATCTATTTACTCATATCACCGCAAAGAATTTACTCCATTGCTGTATCTACGTTGCCATTCGGCATTGCATATTACAAACGTGGCTCAACGATCGCGACCAGTTCCTCTACCCAAATGACGGCTGGGAGAACGACGTTGAGTTTCAGACTAATTGTCTAGTTTATATGCTTTTTCACAGTCAAAATAGAATTACAACAGCCGCAGATTCAAACCACTGGATACCTTTTACCGAACAAGAGGTAAATGCGCATGCATTATTTACAAGTCATTTTATGACCGACTTCATGGCTGGGCGCTGCGCCTCTGGCGCAGGTACAAAGTACGAGGTTCTAAGTACGGCGCAAAGCGATGCAAAAGAGAAAAGCAAGAAAGGTGTAGGTTCATTACGAAATTTGACAGAGGAGGAATCGTTCGTGCCTACTGAACCTTTAGTGTTTTCAGCAGAGGCTATCGCGGTGTTTGATGCGGGACGCGAAATGTGGCGCTACTACCATGCACAACCGAATGCGAACCCTAATGCTTCGTACTACGATATACGAGAGTATTTTCAAGGGCGAAATGAGAAGGGGAAGATGAACCCAAAAAGTGATGACGCTGAATACATGCGCCTATTAAGCAATCTCAAAAACGCTACTGAAGTACTACGGCAAAAAATCGTACCAAAGAGCTACGAATATGGGTTCCTCGTTTAAGTACGAGATCCCAAGTTCGCGACAAGCGTTTTTTGGGTGTTTAGTTCATACTTTGAACCTCGTACCTAATTTCGTATCTCGTCTCTGTTTTGTCTTTCGTTTCTAAATTTTGGGGCTAACTCTTAACTGGTTTCAACAAGTCGTCCAAAATGGGTTGGAGAGACTCTACACCGATACGCTTAATTACGATCTTGTGATCCTTGTCTAGCACATAGATTACAGGCGTACTGTATATATCGTAGTTATCGTGAAAACCTGTTTTGCGATACGGATCCCAAACGTGTATCCACCATTGCAATTTGTGCTCATATACATATTTCTGCCACTCAGGACCATCACCCGTCGTCATAAAGCCTATTACGTGGATGCGCTTCGGGTCGTACTTTCGTGCGATGCTATCTATTTTCGGGATCGCCACTTTACAATGGCTGCAACTCGGCTCCCAAAATACTAGAACCGTAGCCTCCGCCTTATCTTTTGCCAATTCAAAGGTCTGTGCGTTAAGCGTTTCGACCTTGAAATTTGGGGCAACAGCCCTCAGCAAATTGGGTTTTATGTGCGCAACCCGATCCTTCAATTTGGCAAGGAATTCCTCATCCGCCCATGGCGTACGCCCAGCTAGGTAATATTTTTCGGCAATGTGCACAAAAACGGCGTCCATGCCAATTATTTCAGAGCTCTGATACTTGTTTAATAAGTAGCTCGTCCAGTAGCGGAAGGTCTCAGTATTCAGGCGCGACCGTTCCAAAATCAGATCGCAATACTTATTTAGCGTATCGGGGATCTGTAGGATCATCTTATCAAGGAAATGATTAACCTTAGGCAGTACCAGTGGCGAGCGCAATAGAGAGGAGGAGGCAAGATTGATATTGTCAAGATAATGGGCACTGTTGTAAGCATAGCTCCACATCCAATGTGCCGAATCTTGGTTCTTTACCTTCGGATCGGGCTGATACTCTGGGAGAGAAATGGGAATTGTGGCACGTACAAATTCTCCTAGGACGTCATCACCGTGTTTTTCTAACAAAGCTTTGTGATAATCCTTTACCTGGTTATCTAACGTTTGGTATTTGTTCCGAATCTCCTCGCGCTTCTTTTCTGTATTAGGGTCGTCTACAGGCAAAGTACGAATTACACTATCTTCTTTACGCACCATCGCCCCTTTCTGCTGCATTTGCCCCATGAAGGTCTGAAAATCTAGGAATTCTTGTGATAGGGAAGCCCCCTCTACTTTTTGCGTATTGCGCGGGTCAGCACTATCTACAGAGAAAGTAAATTTCTGCTGATCGCCGATCAATAAATCTAAAGACTCGCCCGTGGGCAGGAGGAATAAATAAAGCCCTTTCGCCAAACTGGAGTCGCGTTTAATGGTTGCATGCCCTTTAGCGTCAAGCTTTGCCGTATCTTGTACATAACGTCCTTCGGCAAAGTAGTATCCGAATATAATAGACGAATCTCGCAATCCGTTCACCTGCAAATCTATCTTATATTGCGCATACCCCGCATTTCCTAACAGGAGAAGGGTGGCGAAGAGCAACATGTGCATAAGACGCTTCTGTAGTATCATATTTGTCTCAATTTTTACCCTCACATGCACAAAAGTACGAAAAGAATAGCCGCATTCTTACCTTACCTCGGTAATTAGTTCTGTGAAAACGTCTAATTCCTCTGTTTTATTGATAACCGAGTAGGAGGCTAAGAGGAAGGAACAAGTTTTTTTACCTCTTCTCTTAGCGCTGCTGTACAAATCGCTGTAAAAGCATAACGAAAAAAGATTCTTAAGCATAGTTTCATCAAAAAGAAACGGAGTCAAAGAGTTTAACCTCCTTGACTCCGTGAATCTCCTTGTCAATGTGTTTGCACAAGGAAAACGGGAACAGACGATTTATCTATCGCCGTAACCGCCGCGATGGTTACCGCCTTCGCGGGGTGCACGTTCCTGTGCAACGTTAACCACGATGGTACGCCCCATGACTTCCGAACCGTTTAACTCGGTTATAGCGCGTTGAGCTGCCTGATCGTCAGGCATTTCTACGAATCCGTAACCTTTGCTACGCCCCGTCGCACGATCTTTAATAATACGAGCGGTCGTTACTTCACCGTAGTTAGAAAACAAAGCGCTCAAATCGCCTTCCTGATAACGATACGGAAGACTTCCAACAAAAATGTTCATCTTACAAATAGAACTGTTAATCTTACAACTACCAAATGTAACACAGTATTTTTAATTTGTGCGCGAAAAGCACCTCGCGTTTACAATCTGAAGACGTACCTATTATACGTAAAGTGCATATAGTTAGAATTTTATCTATTACATTATGTTGAAAACTTTTTTATTCTGAGATGCAAAACTTCTCTTATTTCCATTGTTTTGGGGCATTTTAGATAAGTGCTTACAAGACAAAGCGTGCGACCAAAGGAGGTAAAGCAGTTTATTTTAGCCTACTTTTGTTACAGAAATTCACGCATATACCGTATACAATGCCTACACGTATTGCCGCTGCTCTTACCCGTATTCGTCAAACCCTTCCTACTGATGTTACTCTGCTGGCGGTGTCTAAGACTCATCCTGCCGAGGCAATACAAGAAGCGTATGATGCTGGGCAGCGTTGCTTTGGCGAGAACAAAGTACAAGAGCTCATAGCCAAAGCGCCTCTTTTACCACAAGATATAGAGTGGCATCTCATCGGTCATTTGCAGACCAATAAAGTACGGAGCGTGCTTCCGTATGTGTCTCTCATACAGTCAGTAGACTCCTTAAAACTTGTTGCAACAATTGATAAAGAGAGTGCCAAGCTTGCCCTCAGTACACGCATTCTTCTACAAGTACACATCGCGCAAGAAGAAACCAAATTCGGTTTCTCGCCAGAGGAGTTACGCACCCTGATTGAAAAGAATGCTTTTACTTCATACAAACACGTTCAGATCTGTGGTTTAATGGGGATGGCTTCGCTCTCCGAAGATGAAGCACAAATCCGCCGCGAGTTTGACAGCCTTAAGGCATTATTTAACGAGATTAGGGCAAAAAATCTTTTACCCGTTTCGCCCTTCCAGATCCTTTCCATGGGGATGTCTGGCGACTACCCTATTGCCGTAGAGGCAGGCTCTACTCTTGTACGAGTGGGGAGTAGCATCTTCGGAGCGCGAAATTATGGCGCAGAGGCGTCAGAGAACAAGGAGGCATAGAATCGCTCTCAGATAGTATACAAAAAAACGGTCGTACTCCCCAAAGAAAGTACGACCGCAGCACCACTACAGTGCTTATATATCAGTATTTCAGTACTTTCACTGTTTGCGAGGCTCCCGTACTGGTACGCAAGCGCAACAAATATAGTCCACTCTCGAGTGTATCGGTGGATAACTGATACTCATGCCCTACAAATTCGCCGTGCGCTATCTTCGAGCCATCGACGGTGAGCAGTTCGTACGATATTGCTCCTAAAACCTCGTGCACCACGATGCGTAACAGATTGTTGAACGGATTCGGCATCACCTCTACCTTACCCAACAAGAGATCTTCTACTACAGCGCCGCGACCTACACTTACATGACAGACAGCTACTCGCTTTCCTTCCTCACTCGTTACAATAATATTTGCAATCCCATCTTTTTTGCCCGTTACTTCTCCGCTCTGCAGGACTTCTGCTATGTCCGAATTGGACGAAGACCACGTAACGCGCTTATCAGACGCATTGTCGGGTTGTACCGTGGCTAGCAACTGCTTAGACTCATTTACGTCTAAATGCAACTGCTCTTGGGAGAGCGTAACCGAGCTTACACGAATAATATCTACGACCTCTACCTCTAGACTAATCGTTTTATCCAATTGTTCGCTATATGCCGATATCGTAGTTGTACCTAACATCTTCGCATGCAACACGCCATATTTGTCTATGCTCACAATACGATCGTTGTCGATCGTCCAACGGAGGCGCTGATCCGAAGCTTTCGTTGGCACAAAGCGCACTAAATTGCTCTGCGAGAGCCCAACAGCAATGTATAACTTATTGAAATTGAAAGCAATATCATGCAACGGTATGACATCACCGACTTCCACTATACAAACAGCCTTACGCACATCACTTGCGGCTTGCGAAAAAGCATAAACCTCCGTCTTTCCACGCCGTTTGCCTACAACATACCCCTCGTTGTCCACTTCGGCAATGTCGCTATCTTTTACCTCAAAGCGTAAGCGCTGATCTGGGAAATGCTCTGGCACAAAATTCACGCGGAGCTGATGCCCTGTGCCTTCGCTCACCAAAATTGATTGTTCGGTTATGTAAATACTATTCAACCTCTGGGGCGCTTGTATATACACATCGCAAAAGGCTGTTTTAGCTGGCGGAGCAACCGTCATAACGGTTATTCGTGCATATCCTTTATCATGCACCGAAAGGTTGCCAGAATGCTCATCTACCGAAAGGACGTTAGGGTTGCTCGAAGTCCACGTCACGCGACGTTCTCGTAAATTCAGCGGGTAAACTGTGGCCTCCAGTTGTTCTATGTCGTTCCCCAACCAATGGTAGATTTCCAGCTTATTGAGCGTTACTGCAGTTGCAGCAGCCGATACAATCAGATGGCACGTAGCCCTTGCCGAACTCTCGCCTGTAAATGCCACGTATACATCTGTTTCACCCTCATATCGAGCTGTCAGAGTACCGTCTTGCTCGATCGTTGCAATATCTGTATCCTCAACCCAAAAACGAAATTTTACAGCATCTTTGGGCTTTGGCATCACTGTCGGATTAAATTTATAGGTTTTGCCCAACTGCAGCGTCAGTTGTGTCTTATCCAGATGTACCTCAGTTTTTGGCGACACAGTAACAACACACTGTATAGTATACGATTGATCTGCTTCAGCCTTGGCTACTATTTTAGCCTGCCCCTCACCCTTAGCAACCACCATGCATTGATTATCGATTATTTGCCACTGGAGCTTATCTTGCCCTTCAACTACCTCCCACTCAACGCGCCGATTGCTAAGTGCCTCGGGATACACCGTTGCCACAAGCTTCCCATGCTGACCAACTTCCAAGCGAAGCTGCGTTTGGTCAAGTGTAATACTCGATACTTTTTCTGGAACGTGTACCTGACAAGTTGCAGTGCGACCGCCACAACGTGCCTCTATCGTCACATCGCCAAAACCTCGCACTTCCAGATTCCCATTGTTGTCCACATACACCACACTCGCGTTTGAACTGCTCCAGCTCACACGCTTATCTTCTGCTGGCAACGATGCTGGTAATACCGTAGCTATCAATTGGAAGCGTGCTCCCAAATCAAGAGTTAATTCCGTTTCATTCAGCGTTAGCGACGATACACTTTGCGTCACCGTAACTGGGCAGCGTGCCTGTAGGTTTGGCTTAGCTTTTGTGGTAGCGACAACTTGTACACTGCCTGTGCGCAATGCCTCGATCTTCCCCTCGTTGTTTATCGAGATTACGCCATCCTCGCCTTCCACGCTCCATTCCACGGCTTGGTTAGCATCTGCGGGCTCAACGTGTACATGGAAAGTATACTCTTCGCCAGCCTTGAACTTCTTCTCTTGCTCCTCCAACCAAACTCGTGTAGCTTTCTGCCAAACCTCAACCTCAGTAGTAGCTCGTACGGTCTTCAGATCCTTATCCAAGGCAGCAGTTTCGGCATGAAGCTTCGTTTTACCAACCGAGACACCCGTTACAACGCCCTCTGAATTTACTTTAGCAATTCCCGAAGCATCGCTCCGCCAGTACACCTTTTGGTTCGTTACCGTGGCAGGCAAAACTTTTGCCACAATCTGCTCCGTAGCATCAACATACACATCTATATGCTCTGGAACTTCTAGCGATTCTACGGGTTGCAGCACCTCCACCGAGCACATAGCACTCTTCTGTGGACGAGCATGCGTAGTTACCGTTACTGTGGTCGTACCCACTGCCTGACTATGCACCGTACCATCGGCATCCACTTGTACTACCCCCTCGGGTTCGGTATGCCAGATAAGCTCCTTGTCTAACAACTCTTTGGGTTTTATGGTTACTGCTAATTTCTTTTCGTGACCTAACACTATCGATAACTTATTCTTTATAGTTATTGATTCCACGGGGATACTCACTGTAACCTCGCAAGAAGCCTCTTTTGTAGCATCCAGTTTCGCACGCGCAAAAACTTTACAAACGCCCTGCTTCAAAGCATGTAGCGTACCATCGGGATCTACTGAGACGATCTCCTTATTTTCACTCTCCCAGTTCACACCCCTATCGCTCAGATCCTCAGGATAAACCTCTGCTGTTAGTTGTTCTGTACCCCCGACGAATAGGTATGTTGACTCTTTAAGCGCAACCCTATCTACGGGGTTGTCTATGGTTACCACGCAGGTTTGTGTTGCTACAGGTTCTGCCTCAGTCTTTGCCGTTATAGTCACAACCCCAGTTTGCGCACCAGCTGTTACCTCGCCAGCCTCGCTCACCGTTATATAACCCGCAGGCTCTGCTGTGTAAATGATACGTTTATTAGCAAGCGTAACAGGCAGTAGTTGCGGATTCAGACTTCCCTTTCCATTCACCGACAGATTTAACTTATTAGCTATCGTGAGGCTCTCTACTGGCACAATTACGGTAACATCGCACTGCGCTTTCTGTACTGGCTCCGCCTCCGTTTCGGCAAAAATTATGGACTTGCCTACGCCTCGTGCTACAACCGTACCGTCGCTCTGTACATCTGCCACATCCTTATTGTCACTGCGCCAGACAATACGTTTGTTTACCACACTATTCGGCGATATTGTACCCTCAAGCTTAAACTGGTTATTGCCGTGCGAGCCCCCCAAATAAAGCCTAAGTGTTGCTTTGTTAAGCGTTAACCCAGTAGCGGGTTCTAGAACAGAGACCTTACATTTAGCCGTACGTCCTGGTTCTGCTTTCGTAGTAGCAGTAATGGTAGTCGAGCCCACCGTGAGCCCACGAACGTTGCCTTGGGCATCTATCTCTACAACCCCCGCAGGATCGGATGTCCAAACCACTTCGTTGGTTACTACATCTGAGGGCGATACTGTCGCTAACAACTGTTTTACTCCATGGCGTAGTAACGACAACTGGTTCGTATTCAGAGATATACTCGATGCCCTCTCACCTATATTCACTATACAATACGCTCGAACGTGTGGCTCAGCTTTTGTCTCGCAATAAATACGAGTATGCCCTTTTCCCTTGACACTAAAACGAGCTATATAATATGCATCTTCTGGATAAAACTCTAATAGCTGCGGATTTTCAGTTCCCCAATTTACCTCCTGTTCCGCTTCTTTGGGTAAAACATTAAAGCGGAATTTATTGATCCCGATATTATCGCTCGTACCGTAAATAAAATTCAATGTCTCGGGAACTATAGTTACCGATTTGGGACGCAGATACACCCGCACCTTGCATTTCGCCTCTTTCACTGGGCGCGATTTGCTACGTGCAATGACCTCCACCTCACCTGCTCCGACGGCTTTTACCGTACCATCTTTTGTTACGCTCACTACGCCTTCCTTACTCACGCTCCATTCTACTTCCTGACTAGGGACATCTTTGGGAAAAACTTTAGCCGAGAGCTTGAACTTCGCGTCTTTCAAGAGCTTTTTATTGCTAATATCCAATTCCACATGATCCACGGCGCGCACCACGGTTACGTTGCAATAGGCTCGCTTGTTGGGCTTCGCTTTCGTTTCGCAATAGATGCGGGTTTTGCCAATATTTTTTACCGTAAAGTGCTCACTAGAATTACTGCCGCTAGATTTAACATACTGTATTATTCCTTCATTTTCAGAGCCCCAAACAACAACTTGTCCTGCTTCTCTGGGTAAAACTTTAGACCCAAAACTTTCGCATGAATAATTTGAGTTATCATATCCCAAAAGAACATTTAGCTCTGTTTTTTGAAGGGTGATTGAAGTTGGATTGCGTAAAACATTGATTTCAAAATAGCCATGTATTTCACAATGCTTACTATTAGCGGGAACGGTAGCTTTTATAATAGTTTTCCCTAATTTCTTTGCCCTTACAATACGCTTTTGTACATCCACAACTTCAACAATTTCAGGATCTTGGCTTTCAAGACTTACGATTTCATCCAAAGAAATCCCCTCTTTTTCTAACACTAAAGCGCGTTTTTCGTTAACAACAAATTCGCCCTCCTCTTTAGTCAAATCTACCCAGAATGGATATATCGAAACTCCAGAAATTTTCCATTTCTTTTCATTTCTCAATTTATCCAACGTAGATTGATATTCTTTCAGATATTGCAGTCCAGTTGCATCAAGATCTAATCCATGTACTGTTTCGGGATCTTCAGCCCAAGCATATAAAGTCTTCGAAAAATTTTCTGCACTCATCCCGCAATGATCTAATCCAAGAGAATGCACTTTACGCAGCTTCCAATCTCCCAAATATTGATTAAAAGCTTTTGCATACGAAAACATCTCCGCCATAGATTCTACGTTACGAACATCCCAGTCTGCAAGTGAATAATTAAATCGCGATGCTCCCTTAAACATTGCCCGCATATATTTTATTCCAGAGACATTCCAATTATTCAACGACGAGTTAAAATTTTCACATCCTTTAAATAACTCACTTAATGCTATAAAATTTACTAGATTGGGAGCTTTGTCGGGTAAAAATCTTAGATATGAATTAAATTCAAAACTCCACAAAACAGCATTCCCCCAATCCAATACTCCCACTATTCTTGAATAGTTCAATGATATAATATAATTCCCAGTAATATGTAAATCGTAAAAACCGTCTGCATCATTAACTGGACATACAACACCTGTTGATTGCTGAGTCAAAGTTAGCTGCTCAACTAGCCAACCACCTTGATCATAAATTTTCACTTCTGCTCCAGCGTTGATATGTGCATTTAGGAGCACTGACCGACCACTTGCCTGAACCCTTACCTTAAAATCCTCCCCCCTCACACTCCCCCCACTTACCAACAGGAGTAAGATCGTGGCTGCAAGGGCTAGCCAACGGAACAATACTTTTTGTTGTACGAAACGTAACATCATCTTTAAACCGTTTTTAAGAAACCCAATTCAAATACCAAAAAATTATCAAACCCACTCTGCGAAGAGTATATAACAGAGCAAGGGCGTAAACCTATTTACCTCCTTACCCTGCTCCTAACTTCTCCTATTTCACTAGACGCCACACCTTCGTGGTTCCACGCTCTGTGCCCAACTGCAACAGGTATAACCCTTGTGGGACATCGGCTGTATCTATTTCTGTTTCGCCTGCTGACAATGCTCCCTGTTTTACTACCACACCTTGCGCATTCAGCAGCTTATACCACATGTGCTGCCCCGTGCGCGGTACACCCGCAATGCATAGCACATCGCTAAACGGATTCGGTACTACCCGAACGTCTACAAACAAGGATTCTTCTACTGCATTCGGTGGGGTTACCTGACCGCCACCATTGGGTTTAACGGTAATACTACACATTGCCTTAACATCTGGGTTTGCCTTGCTCC
This sequence comes from Bacteroidia bacterium, assembly GCA_905373625.1. Lineage (GTDB taxonomy): Bacteria > Bacteroidota > Bacteroidia > Bacteroidales > CAJPTX01 > Bacteroides_D. The sequence goes on along the minus strand of CAJPTS010000007.1, from coordinate 10,941 downwards.
GTACCGTGATTGTCGCATCACCGACGCCAACCGCCTTAATCTGACCATTGTTTACGGTTACGATCTGCGCTGCAGAGGTCTCCCACAACAGCTCGCGTATAGTGGCTTTAGTTGGAGATATCTCTGGTTTCAAGGTCATCTCTGTGCCCACGACTAACGTTTGTGCTGCTGGCTTAAACTCTAGGTGTTCGATGTATATTTTTTCGTTGGTTACCTCGATTACGCCATCCGCTGTCTTGTTTCCGTCGGTAGTCGTAACCCTGAACTCCGTACGTCCCTGAGCCAAAGCTCTTATCTGATTACCATTTTCTATGATTGCAACGTTAGTGTCTTTTACAGTAAACCTTACCTCTTTGTTGGTAGCATTTGTGGGTAAAACCGTGACATTCACCATGGCTGTAGTCCCCACCGTAAGCGGGATATAGGTCTCTGAAAGCTCTACGCTGGTTACAGGAACATAGGTCGCGCCTCCTTTGGGAGCAATAACCACATCCTGCGCTCTGCGCCCTTGAGCATCTACCACCTCTCGCTTCTGCGAATCCCATGTCGCCCCTTGAGGTTGCTTGTATTCTACACCTTCGAGCACGAGTTCTTTGAAACCATAGATACTCTGCGCCTTAACCGTCGAATTGTTAATCTTCACGCTAACAGGCTCATCGTCTCTTGCATTGAACGCACCTCCCACCGAAAAGACAGAGTTTTGTATAGCCAAAGTGGATGTTGTATTCAAATACAGCCCGTTCTCTATACTTATCGTGCTATGCTCAACAGTTAATTGTCCCCCCTCTGGGATTCCCAATGGCTCTGAGCTGGCTGCTATAATTAACTTGTCAGATGCATTCACTTTCCAACCGACTAGCATAGTTTTCTTACCTAATGTAAGACTATGTACTTTGTTATCGCCGTCGATATTAATGGTAAATGCCTCTTCACTCGTAGACAAATTCACTATGTTTCCATCGATCGCCACATTTTTCAAAGTAAGATTCCTATTCTCTGGTTCAAAGTCCAATTTTGCATCCTCTCCTTTTGTGATTCCATCTATGGCAAGCAGATTCTTGTAGTTCAGGGAGGTAACAGATATACCCGCAATTAGAAGGTTATATACCTCTACATTTCCTGGTTTTATCAGTATTCCACTCTGAGTGTTCCCGTTTCCATCCACAATTCTTTTTGAACTAGAATTCCAATGTCCACCTGCTGGCTTATCGATGTAGCACCCCTCGAGCTTGAATTCGGAGAAGTCGTATATATAGCCCCCCTCTACCGTAGCGTTACGCAACAATAGAGATGCACCATTATTTCCTTCTATCTTATCGCCATTGTAATTTATATGAATCGTCGCATTCTCAATTGTTAGCGAAGAGTTACTTCCACAATTGATTGCACGATCATCATAACCATCTGGGCATTCATAAGTTATCCCCTGAATAAGAGCCGTTTTCCCCTCTTCAATACGAATTTGACGCGCTTTCAGTTTGCCACTGTTTCCGGCATTCTCCATCCACGTAGTATTCTCTTGCGCTATAAACTTGTATAACGAGTTCTCACCCTCTACCACGACCTTAAGTCCCTCTATACCTTCGTTCACTATGTTTTTATCTCCCAGCGAAACATTCTTCATAGTTAGCGTAGTCGTCTGCGGGTCATAACTAAACTTAGCATCTGTACCAAGCTGTACCCCACTGATTACGCTAAGATCCTCGCAGTTCTCGCTTGTCACTCTACTGTCCGCAATTATGAGCCCGTATTCTTTGTAGGAGTCGGGGCGAACCACTATATTATATTCGCTATAATAACTCCCTTTATTATCTCCTCTTAGAATCCGCCCACTAACCAAACTACAACCCGTGAAACTATAACGTGCTATAACGTCTAGTTTAGCAATAAGACTTGCATTGATAACATATAAATCAGAATAATAGTGATATGTATGATTATCATAATCCCACTCACTATGACTCCCTTGTATCCGCTGCGCAAAGACTTTTGCACCATTTTTGATGGTTAAATCATCCCACAAGGTTATATCGATGACATTTAATGAGCCCTTCTCAAAAAGAATTAAAGCGTTATGTCTTTTCGTTTTTATTTCTGTAATTTCATTGCTCCCAGCAAGTGCTATTTGACTCACACCAAAATCATCGTTAATATAAGTGTTTAGAATACCACGAATTGTCACATACTTTATAGAAAGCTTTTTCTCTGCCTTATCGTACTGGAAATAACCTCCTGTGGCAATCGAAATACCGTCCAGAAATTCGGGAATCCCAAGATCAGCATCACAAATCGCGTAACCAGCAATCGAAAAGTTCAACGACTCTCTAGCCAACAGTACTTTCTCAGATGTTTGATGCTCCGAACTGTTCCAAGTACCGAAAATTCTTGGATACTGAAGCGCGGCCATCTGAACAACGCGGTACGTCTTCACAATCCCACTCCCTGTTACTTTTAACGTCGAACTATATGTCTCCTCCTTTTTAAAGCCCTTTATATAGCCTTTGGTATACAAATAGGCGTTATTATCTATTGTAAGTGTGGAATTCTCGCCAAGCACGACATCTTGGGTTAGCAATAAATAGCCTAATTCGGTACTACCTACGACCGTTGTAGATGCTTCTAACAACATATACTCCTTGAGTATATTCTTCCCTTCAACAAGGATCTTGAGTCCTTGCACATCTTGATTCGAAATTGATGGATATTCGTCTATTGGAGCATCTATGGTTACATTTTTCAAGTGCAGAGTTTTAGTACTGTGGTTATATGAGATCTTTCCATCATCACCGAGCATCACTCCGCTAATACCACTCAGGTCTGCACAGTTAGCAGCTGTAACCCATGTACCAGCAATCGTGAAATATTGTGGTTCGAGGATTACGTTTTTAGCTTTGTTCGTATCAGAATCTATGATACTGTGCCTATTAGGATCCCATTTGCCCCCAGCAGGCTCAACAATCTGCACACAGCGCATTACCAAGTTTTCCAGATTACAAACATAGCTTTGCTTGCCCGTTACATTTAGCGTAGCGCCATCTACAGTGAGGGTCTTGCCGCGGATACCATAACCACCAGAAGTAATCAAGCAATTACAGCCCAAGATTTCGAACACATTCACAAAAAGAATCCCCTCCTTATCGGCAGCCTCGGTACGTAGCGTTATACTACCTGTGCCTAAGAGCGTCGTATTCTTAAGCGCGTGGAGCACATCTGCATTCTCGGTAGAGAGGGTGTTCGCTCCCTCTACCTCTATCTTCAATCCAGCGTCTGTCCCATTCTGGATAGCAGGCGCATCGCCTGCTGTAATAGTAACATTTTTCAGCTTTAGGGTATTTGTTACATTATCGAACTTGCAATATCCATCTGCTGCACTCACCTCGGCAAGCACTGTGAGGTCGCCCGCATTCTCTTTTGTCACTTCCACACCAGCAACGTAAATTCCGTAACTAGCGGTAATCTTTACCTGTTTTGCAATCGTGCCATTAGCCTCCACAACAGCATTCTTGCTTGAGCTAAAATACCCGCCCACGGGTTCTGTTATATAACAATAGCGTAAGTTTAATTGATAAATACCCCGTATAGCTCCTTGCGGATTATTGCTAGTTAGCGAGACATCTTCAAGAGATAGCTGCTTATAGTCACCGTTTATTCCTCCGACATTGAGTGCAATACTATTGACCTTTGCAGATGATTTCAACACCCATTCTCCAACAATATTTAATTTTCCCGCACCAGATAACTCTATATTTTGACCGTTTTGCAAAATCCCAATGGTATTATCTCCTTCCACATCGACTTTCAGATTACTACGATCTACATATAAGGAAACCCCTGATCCTGCAACCGTTACATCTTTCATACGTAACGTATTACTCTGGGGATCGAAGTTAAAACACCCTTCAGCCCCTCCAAGGGTCACGCCTTCTATCTTGCTGAGATCCTTGTAGTTTCCGTCCCACACTGGGATGCCTGCTACACGAATATTATATTCATAACCCAACCAAACCTCTGTATTTTTTACAAGGTCATCATGATTATCCCTTATACTTCCATAGTAAAAATGGCAATTAAAGGGATAAACTATTCTGAATTTTTTTTGACCATACATATGCACAGGGTAATATGATCCTTTTGCACGAACAGTAGCACCGTTTTCTAACACAAGACCTGTTTGCATTTCTATACCATAAGTATAATGATCAGGACTCGTAGTACTTGTCGCCTTTGCTACAATCTGAACACCAGAAACATTTAGATATTCATTATGATTATAGATTGCATCTCTATTTTTAGCAAATGAATACAATGTGCCGTTTCCCACTATATTCGTTGCCTCATACAATGCAACAGCATTTGTCGTATTAAGTCTGCATTCTCCTTCAATAACGAGCGTGGGATGTAGCTCGTAAAAATTAATAGCAGGCGTTCCTGTAGAACTTATTGTTACATTTTTCGCAGTTAATATTTTTTTCGCAGGATCATAGCTCAACTCTCCTCCATCACCTAAGGTAACACATGAAAATGAACCTAGAGCCTCACAGTTAGTATTTGTAACTTCCGTACCAGCTATTGTGAATCCGTATTTTTTGTACTTTTCTACTCGCACCGTCTCAGTAACTGGTAGCCCATCTTTATTAACTATTGCGTGCTTCTCTGCATCCCAATGTCCTACGCGCGGATAAGCGAAAACACAATTTTCTATCGAAAACTCCTCTAGCATTGCTACAGATGCCTCTGAGCCCTTAAAAGAGCACTCCGAATCTTTTATGATTAGCTTCTCTTCGTTCTCTCCACTTGCTCCGCGCACTCCCCATGTACCTTCTGCATGTACCGAGGCTTTATCAATTGTCAATGTGGTAGAAGCCGAAATGTAAATAGCAGCGTACGATTCTGTGCTCAGAACCAGAGCCCCCTCTCCCACAATACTGGTGTTGTTACCTAAAAAGATGGCAGCCTCGCTTTGGGTCTTAATGTTGTTTGTACCAATGAGTTCCACTTTTAATCCATCGATGCCTGTGTTCTTAATTCCATTCTCACTCCCAGCCACAATGCTTAGATCCTTCATTCTCAGGATCTTGTTCGCAGGGTCGTAACTAAGCGAAGCGCCCGATACATTCGAAAGCCCTAAGAGATTCGTGCAGTTCGCATTCGTTACATCCTGCCCTGCAATCTGCAACGGATAGGGTACAATACGCGAAAAGACAACTTCCGTAGTTAGTTTCTCGCCACTTTCGTTTACAATAGCATGCTTATCGGCATCCCACTTTGCTTTCGCAGGACTGGAAAGGAAACTCTTCGTAAGGGTTAGAGTACTCAACCCGAACACCGAACCATACTTCCCTGTAGCCGAAAGCTGAGCATTCTCTAGGGCAAGTCCTTCGCTGCCAATTGTTTCGTCGCCAGCAAGCCCATAATCGCCCGCTACTGTGAGCTCCAGATCTTTAAGCGTCAGGAGCGCATTGTCTAAATAAATGGCATAAGCCTCTGGCGCACTTATGCTTAGCGATCCCGTGCCCTCAATACTCGTATTCGCTTTCAGCACCATGGCGGCACTCTCCTTGCCAATCAACGAGCACGCACCATCGACAACTATCTTTAGCCCCGCAACTGATGCGTTCTTAATCAGGGTCTCGCCCTCGCGCTCAATCTTCACATTCTTCATGGTAAGGGTCGTTTGGGTATGGTCGTAGCTTAACTTACCATCTCCCTCAATAGTCACCCCACCAATACCACTTAGATCAGCGCAATTCTCGCTTGTAACTGTAACTCCTGCTATGGTCAAACCATACTCCTCGCCTCTTGCAATACTCCCCAACAGGAGCAACAAAGGCAATAACACACTCCATTTGAAAACTCTAAACATTTCCGCAAAACATAATTTTCAGTATGTAAAGTTCTCAAAAAAAACATTAAAACAAAGATTTTGCAAAAATTGAAAAAAGAAGAGCTCTCAAAAAAAAAGTAACTTCTACTTGCGCAAGAATCTAAGAGATTAGGAATCAGCTAAAAAGGCAGTACAATTATTTTGTAAAGTCTTGAATGTCAAACTTTACAAAATTGAAAATTAGGCATCATACTGCCGTACAAGCGGGTATGTCAAAATAGAAATCCAGCCCCCCGCATCAAGTGTGTTCAGTATGCATAAAATGTAAGGTGCTGCGAATGAGGGTAATGGGAGCGTACTGACGTACGTGACCGCTCCCGATTTTCTCAAGTAACTCTGCAAACACTGTAGTTTGCGCGTTATAACACAGTATCAAAAAAAAGCGATGCAGCTAAGCCACATCGCTTCTTCATGATATGATTATAAACCGAATACTATTCTTGCGCTGGAGTTTCACTAGCCTGAGCTTCTGTAGCAGGAGTTTCTGCTGGAGTCTCAGTGGGTGTAGTCACCTCTGTTCCTTCTGGAACGTCTGGTACAGGGGTAGGTACTACGCCAGAAGTGGTGCGCTGTACCTGCTCTTGAATACGCGATTGCTGCGTATTGTCTTGTACATGCGGAATGGCTGCAACGGCAACTACACAAAAAAGTACGAGAGCAACAGCAAGAGTCCAAGTAGATTTCTCTAAAAAGTCTGCCGTCTTACGTACTCCCATCACTTGTCCTGCGCCAGAGAAATTAGACGCCAACCCGCCGCCTTTTGAATTCTGCACGAGAACAATCAATACTAACAAGAAGCAAACAATTAGAATCAACACTGAAAATAGACTATACATCGTATTCTACCACTCAATCATTAGACTGTTTGAGCAACGCTCTCAGCCGCTCAATTTCTTTCACAAAGTAAGTACTTTTTTCTGGAAACGTTTGTACAAGCTTTTCATAGACCGTGATGGCGCTCTTGTATTCAGCTAAGCTCTCGTGTAGTTTCGCGACGCGCTCCATGGTGGAATTATTCACACTACGCGATGCGGCACTGAGATCCTCGGGTTCGATTCCCATGCGTTCCTCTTCGGCAGCCTCGCGCTGCACGGTAGCTTTAATCCCGTCCTCGGTATCAAGATTCTGCAAGAAGTTATTGATTAGCGCCATTTGCTCGTCGGGCGTAACAGGATGCCATGCGTCCTGCGACTCAAATGTGTCTGATGCGGCTGGAGCCGTATAACGCGGATTTAGGTGCGTGGAGGCATAAATAAAGATTTCTTCAGCATCCAGATGCCCCGTAGTCTCCAATGTAGAAATAGTGGGGGAGGGGAAGGGTACAACACTCTGTAATGAGTGCTCTAATACACCATCCAGTTCGTTTTTCTCTTCTGTGTTTGCAATAATACTGCTAACCGTGGGGAGTGGCGTTGTGAGCGCCGTTTGCTCTTGCTGCTCTTTATGCTCGCGTAGCAAGTTCAGGCGCATGGCATCGAGATAACGGAATAGCGCAAACTCGTCTGGCAGTGCTATAGCGGCACGACTACGTCGCAATACTACCTCTTCGGCATTCTTACTTAAGGCCTCGGCATTGGCGGCAATAAGTAGTTGAATCCCTTGAAAAAAAGGATATTGGGACTCTAGCGCGGTAAGTTGCTTAACCTCCTCTTTAGTAAGAAGATGTGGCGTGCGAAGTAGCGAATAAAAGAAAGTCGTATCGTCCATCGCCATTAACTACCAATTGGCAACAGCCGCATTGAATATATCGTCCACCAATTTTTCTTGTATGGTAGCAACAAGAGATTGCTCGTTATCGGCAAAGGATTGTGATGCTGGATAATCGGTATAAAACGAGAAACTCCGCTCGAAATTAGCTTTCTCATCCTTTACGTTTACAAACTTGACTTTCACTGTAATGGTTAGCCTATTTAACGCGGCAGTTTCATTACCCTGAATGGCGACGGGGGCGACGTCGTACCCTACAATCTCGCCCGAAAAGGCTAAATCGCCTGCAAAATCCTGCAATGCGAGACTCGTCTGCGTAACAAAGCGCTCCTTCAGCGCCTCAGTGAAATTAGAAGCCAGCGTCGGGTTTACCAATGGAGCGACGTTTACAAATTGTGAGATACTAACGGTCTTTACTTCGGGCGAGATGCTTGCCCCTGTAAACGAATATTGTACTTTGCACGAAACGAGACATAATCCTATTGCTAGGCAAAGTACTCCGTAGAACCTCTTTATTTGCATCTGGTGGCGCTATTGTATGTCGTATTCTTGTAGTTTTCTGTAAAGAGTACGTAATGAGATTCCCAATTCTTCGGCAGCTTGCTTACGGTGACCGTTGTGTTTCTGCAATGCGCGCCGTATCATATCTTCCTCCATGTCTGCTATAGAGCGTGGAATTTCTTCTACCTCTTCATTATGCACCTCCTGTACGGGAATAGCCTCTTGCACTGTGGTAAAAATGGGGGGCTTTACAAGTGCTCTCTCATCGCGCTGTAAATTGTGCTCGGCTAACGAACGGAGCACACTCGTTGACTCTGAGGTAATGGGGTGTGCCGAGGCGTGTTCTTGTTGTTGCATGAGGTTAAAGACCACTTGACGTAGGTCATCAACATCGGAACGTAAATCTCGCACAAGCCCATACAGGAGCTCTCTTTCGTGTTCTGGCATCCGTGCGTCTTCGTTACGATAAAGCGCTGGGAGATGCCGTGTGTTGTTTTGTGGAATATAACGACGTAGGATCTCTGCCGAGATCTCACGTTCGGTTTCAATTACAGAGATGCGTTCCGCCATATTCTTTAATTCACGCACATTGCCAGGCCACCCGTAGGCAAGCAATACAGCCTCGGCATTGGCATCCTGCAAATGGATGGGAGGCATATTATATTTTTCGGCACACTCGCCCGTAAACCAACGGAATAGCAAAAGGACGTCGTCTCCTCGCTCTCGTAAGGGGGGGATACGGATAGGCACTGTAGAGAGGCGATAGTAGAGATCTTCGCGGAACTTCCCTTCGTGTATAGCCGTCTCGAGATTTACATTTGTAGCGGCCACGATCCGTATATCTGTCTGTATGGGTGTCGAAGAGCCGACACGGTAGAACTCTCCTGTTTCCAAAATGCGGAGAAGACGAGCCTGCGTGGTAAGAGGTAGTTCACCGATCTCGTCCAAAAAGATTGTGCCCTTATTTGCCACCTCAAAATAGCCCTCGCGGTTCTCCAATGCTCCTGTAAACGAGCCTTTTATATGACCAAAAAGTTCGGAATCTAATGTACCTTCGGGAATTGCTGCGCAGTTTACAGCAACATAATGCCCATGCTTACGGCGTCCGTACTGATGCACTATCTGAGGGAAGAACTCCTTACCCGATCCGCTCTCACCCGTTACTAAGACAGACAAATCAGTACTTGCCACCTGATACGCCACTTCCACGGCACGTAACAACGCAGCATTACTACCTATTATTTTGAAACGACGCTTAATGGCGTCTATGTCTACACGCATAATTTTTTGTCACACCCCTATTGCACAAAGATAGTTAAAAGGGAAACTTTTGATGTTAGATTTTGGCCGTCTATCATGGGCAAATTAGCCTTATTATCGTATTTTTGGGCAGCTATTGACACCTGTGCAAGTACTTACGTATTATGGAATACAAGAATCGGCTTCTACTCATAGATGGTTACGCCTTACTCTACCGCTCTCACTATGCATTTATTCAGAGTCCGCTCACAACGCGTAGTGGTATTAACATATCGGCAGCCTACGGATTTATACGGACTATGCTGGACTGCGTGGAGCAGTTCAAACCTACGCACCTCGGCGTAGCATTTGATCTCGGCGGGAAGACCTTCCGGCACGAGATGTATCCTGAGTATAAAGCAAACCGCGAGGCTACGCCACAAGAGATAAAATTCTGTCTGGAAGTGGTACGCGAATACTTAAAGACGCTAAATATTATAGAGCTCTGGGCAGAGGGTTTTGAGGCAGACGATGTGATAGGTTCTGTCGCTACCCATTTTGCTTCCGATGAAACGAAAGTACTGATCTACACGCCAGACAAGGACTTTCAGCAGCTACTTGAACCCAACATAGTACTTCTCCGTCCCAAACGGCCTAGTGGCATTGAAATAAAAACGGAGCAGGACCTGTTAACGCAGTACAAGATCAAATCGGCACGGCAGTTCATTGATATTCTCGCATTGTGGGGCGACACGGCAGATAATGTCCCAGGCGTTGACGGAATTGGTGAAAAAAGAGCGGCTGAACTTATTTCAAAGTATGGCAATATAGAGCATATTTATGGCAATAGTGCTAAGCTTACCAAGAAGCTGGCAGAGGCTTTACAAGCGTGTACGGCACAACTGAAACGTGCACAGGATCTGGTGCGCATCCGCTTAGACGCCCCCATTCCCTCTGCCCTAGACCAGTATTTGATGCCTACTACTACCGCCGAAGAGGAGCTAAAAGCACTTAATAAGAAATACGATTTTCATACCATAGGCGAACGCCTCGTAACCTTTTTCTGTAAAAGCACACCCTCGCAGCAACGTACCTCACTTGCGACCTTTAGACATCAATTCTATACAGTAGCAACGTCAGATGCGCTCGCAGCACTCGCAGGAGATCTAAAAAAACATACAACAGATTATGCTCTCTACGTGTCACTTAACGATGCAGACGAGGTAACGGCTATAGCGCTTTCCTATTATCGGGATAATGAACAAATCTCGCAATATATTGCCTTGGCTGAAGGGAGCTTAGAAAAAAAAGATTGGCAACCACTGTTACATGACCTCTTACAACGTACCGATCTGAAGTGCTACGGTTATGACCTCAAAGCTGTCATAAAAAATCTCAGTACGCTTGACCTACAACTTCGGGCTCAACTCTCAGATGTGCTACTGGCTCATTACCTAATTGCCCCCGAAGGACTCCACACGCTAGATGCTCTTTGTAACCTCGAATTAAACTATACGCTACAAGATTTTCTCTCGCCCAAGGAGCTAGCAGCACGACCGCTAGAGGAACAACGCGACTACCTGTGCGAACAGGCAACCATGGTTTATAAA
>CAJPTS010000006.1 GCA_905373625.1 Bacteroidia bacterium | reverse complement strand
TTAGCTCCTCGTTTTCAATGGTTTCAAGGAGAGGTTTATCATATTCGTCCACCAATATTACGACCCGTTTCCCCGTTTTTCGGTAAAGCGTTTTTATGAGTTTTATAAACCGATTTTCGGGTTCGTTCTCTGTTCTTTCTACATCGTACAACTGCTCAAAATCTAATAGTTGCGCAGAAAGACTATTAGTCAGCGTGTCGCTATTCTTATAGTTCTTTGCATTCAGGTCAAAATACAGCACTGGGCGAGACTCCCACGGTTCGCGTTTCTGTTGCCGTGCGAGCTCCGTTTCTACCTGATCGATATACAACCCTTCAAAGAGCTCCTTTTTGCCTTCAAAATAAGCTTTGAGAGTAGAGAGGAAAAGGCTTTTGCCAAACCTATGCGGACGGCTTAGAAAAAAGACTCGTCCAACCAAAAGAAGCTTTTCTATGTATTGGGTTTTGTCTACATAAAGATCGCCATTGCTGCGTAGCAGTTCAAAATCTTGGGTGCCGATAGGCATACGGCGCAGAGCGTTCATCGTACAAGAGGTTTGTTTGCACGAAGATACGGAAAAACAGCGGATGGAGACACGAATACATGGATAAATGATAAGAGGATATTGCTGCCCAATAAAAAAATTATAGGTGCAACTTATGGCAAAATAAGCCTGATTCAGAACACACCCCTCGAGTACAAATTGTTACCGAACAGCAATAAAATACTCTTTTTACAGTTGCTCTATATGTACTAAGCAATTGGGAAGGGCAGGTAGAGCAACTAAATGACGATATAACCCGAATACGGCTGAGCCACTACCTGAGAGAGAGGTATATACTGCACCACTTTCCTTCAAAGAAATGAGCAAATTACATATAGCAGGATACTGTGCCGTGACGTAAGCTTGGAAATCATTGGTGAGCGTTTGCGCCCATAACTCTACAGGCGTACGCAAAACCACTTCTGGTATAAAGCGAGCGGATTGAGGTTTAATGGCAGCAAATGCTTCTTTTGTAGAAATTTGAATGGCGGGTACTACAACCACTAAAATATATCCTTGCAACTGAAGAGCAATAGGAGTTAGCAGTTCTCCGCGTCCGCGCCCGACAGCAGGCGTATTCAGTAAAAAGAAAGGACAGTCACTGCCTAACTCCAATGCTATTGTCTTGAGCTGCTCGGGAGTAATCGTTTCCTTGCAAAGTGGCGCAACTGCATGTAAAAAGAAGGCAGCATCAGCCGAGCCACCGCCCAGCCCACCTCCTATTGGGATACGCTTCGTAAGATGTACGCGAAGCTTCGGTGGAGAAAATGGCGATAAAAGCTCATAGGCTCTTTCAAGAATATTATTGGTTTCGCTGGCTAACTCTTGGTTACCCGCAATCTCTAAAAGAAAGCTACCTGCTTGGGTAACTCCCGATATTTCGAGAGTATCATGAAGCCCTCGTACGGGGAAAAAAGTTGTCTCGAGATCATGAAATCCGTCTGCCCGCTTCCTAGTAATAGACAAGCCGAGGTTTATTTTAGCGTTTGGATAAACACGTATCGGTTGCATTAATCACACGGGGCGATGAGAACTACAAATTCTCCTTTAGGTTGATTCTCAGAGAAATAAGCAAATAACTCTTGCGGTGTACCACGTTTCATAAATGCATAGATCTTGGTTAGTTCGTGTGCCACAGCAATGAGGCGTTCTGTTTCACCGACGTACTGCACTAATTCCTCAAGCAATTTCAACAATCTGTGAGGCGATTCGTAAAGAATTACTGTTCGTTTTTCTTCTAAAAGCGCTTGTAAACGCTTTTGTCGTCCTTTTTTGGGAGGGAGAAAGCCTTCAAAAACAAATCGATCACATGGGAAGCCACTCTCCGTAATGGCAGGTATAAGCGCCGTAGCTCCAGGTAGTGCTTCAACAGCAATCCCCGTTCGCCAACACTCGCGTACCAAAAGGAAGCCAGGATCTGAGATACCAGGCGACCCCGCATCTGTTATAACGGCCAACTGCTGCCCTGCGTCCATTAAAGCCACGATACTTGCTAATACAGCATGTTCATTATTCAAATGATAAGCACGAAGAGGAGTAACAATCTCGTAATGCTTCAACAACTTTGACGAGGTGCGTGTATCTTCTGCAAGTATCAAATCTACTTCGCGTAAAACGCGTAAAGCGCGAAGCGTTATGTCTTCTAAATTACCTATCGGCGTAGGTACTAGAAACAATTTGCCCGACATAGGTTATGAAACAAAGCGACGTTCTAACAAAAGTATGAACTCTTGCAATTCGGGCGCATCCGCCTCGCCTTTATAATTTTCATGCAGTATAGCTAACGCCACGGGAAGCGTTTCTGCAAGATCTAGCTTACGCACCAAGTCGGCAAACAGCTCGCGGTTTCCATCAAAGAGTGCAGAGGCAAAACGCAATCGATCATTTACCGTTAAGCCCTTTTGTATACTCTTCAGCGGCTGCATGCGTTCGCCCAATACTGCATCTACTCTCGTACTGTCATTCGTACTTGTAGGCGCTTTTGCCATATAAGCATCTGCTATTGTCTGCTTAGCGCCAGAGTATTGTGCGGTACGTTTCTTTTGCACTTGTGGAGTGCTCGTTGCTACCGTGGGTGGTGGCGTATTCTTTCGTATAGGAGCACTTACCGATGCTGTATTCTTTTTTTCAATCTCCTTTACCTCAGCAACTTTTTCATGATCATGAGCACTATGTACCACCACAGGAGTTGGCTCTGGCGGCTGGATATCCAATGATTCTATAATAGGTTCATTTTCTTGAAGCAACGAACTTTTCACTTGGACTTTCTGGACTGCTTTCGGTAAAATTGGCTCATCTACTACACTGTTTATGAGCTGTGTAGCCATATTCAAGTGCATATTGACCTGCCGTAACCAAGCCGTCATATCTACACTAGGCGTAGTGCGCTGCTTCGCGATAGAATCTAATACCACTCGCAAATGCTCTTCAGCCAACAGAAGTTCCTGTTCCTGTGCCATCACTTTCAAATTATAAATCACAGCAAATAAAAAGACCTCGTCATCTTAAAAGATAACGAGGCCTTCTTCTTATTCAATTACGAATTAAGCAAACCCGAATACTTATTCCCTTCTTTAGAAGCGTCTTTTTCTGCTTCTTCGTTCGCTTCTGTAGGAGTAGTACTGCTAGGAGTCTCCTTTTGCGTCGTCTCTACTTTCTCTTGTGTACTAGCTTTTTGAGCCTTTTGTCTCTCCATGGCACGTCTTTGTTCTTGGGCATCATACTCCACCATATATTCAGCGGGGAATATCCCGTTTTTCGTCACAGGAGGCATCGGCTGCAAGTTCTCCGCTGCTGTACGCTCTGATTCACCGTGCACAACATGAGGCGCATCAATTATACTAGGCTCTTTTGTACCATACTCGGGCATGGTAAACTCTACAGACTGCTTATTCGCAATCTCTTCTTTCTCTACCAGAACCGTCGGAGCGGGTGTTTTTTGAGTACTACGCTTTTCTCTGTTGCGTTTTTTTTCTGCTTCTTTCTTTGCAGCAGCCTCTTGTTCCAGTTTAAGATCAGCACGGAAGGCTTCTAGTGGCGTTTTATCAAAGTTCGTTACTAAGAGAACTTGGAGCATCGCATCGTCTGTAAATTCGGGGTCATTGCATTCATAATCAGCTTCTCCACCCCCTAGCTTCTTCATGCTAAGAACCGTGCCCGTACACTCTTCGATGTAATCTACCAACTGGATGAGCTCGTCAGGATAAGCTCCTCCTTTACCTGGTACCGTTAACGTATGATACAAAAGCGCTTGCGCTCCCGAGATGTCGCCGTGCCCGACCAAATAAAAAGCATCTAATGCATTTTGGCAGGACTCAATCACTCGGTTCTCGCCACGTCCGATACCTTTTCCTAAGACGAAAAGACGCGCTATATTATTTTCATCGGGCGTAATGAAGCTAAGCAAATCATTCAAGTCTATGTTTTGCCTTGCTCTGCTCAGCATGACCTCAATGAAAGAACCTATTGTAAGAGCTTGCCGAAGATTGATTTTATCCATGATCTCCGAGATTGGAACTCTTTCCTTTTCACTATACGCATAGATCCACTCATTGTTGATAAGCATTATACCATCGCAGAGTCCTTGCACTTCTTCAAGCTTAGCTTCTGCCAATTTTACTGTACTGATGCTATCCATCGTCAAGGAGGGCATAGTCCCGAGTACGATGGTTCTTGCAATTCCAGCCTCTCTACACAATTTTAAGAACGGCGCTATTAAGCCTGTCCCCGTACCGCCTCCGAAACCGACAGTGACAAAAGCGGCTTGCATTTTCTTTTCCCGGAAATCTAGAAGCATCTTGCGAACCTCATCTTCGACTTCTGCAAAGCCTTGCTCGGCTACTTCAGGTCTTCCTCCAGCACCAGCGCCACTAATTTCGTAGGAGTCTTTTCCTATATCAAAGACTCGTATGTCTGGATTGAGTTCTCGTATTTTGGAATTGTCCTTTAGATCCGTGTTGAGCACTACAATTTCTGTAAAACGGAAATTTAACTTAACAACCTCTTCCGCAATATGAGAGCCCTGCCCACCAAGGCAGAACAATCCCAGTCGCCCTTCATAGGCTTTTAGATGTTGCTCATATGCCTCCGAAAATGTGGGAGGCTTGTGCTCGGCGACTTGCTCTGACTCTACAGTCACCGACTGTCCGAAACGAAACATGCTTTTCTTCATGACAATTATTTTTTTTAGTGTAACATCAACAAACCATTTAAGTTTTACTTCTTTCCATCACGCTCATCCGTGTCATAGGAACTAATGTCTCCGTTCAACCACTGGATTATGTAATTCCATATTCTGGAAAATATGCCTTCCTTCGTCTCTTGCTCTTGGCTATTAGCACTTTCCTCTACTATCGGTTCTCCTGATTGAAGGGGCTCTTTTGACACGCCATCTGCACCTTTGCTCCTTACCACATTTTGCTTTCGCAGCAAATCTAACATACCGATTGGTATAGAGAATAAATTCAACGGCACTCCAGCATACTGCGACTCACAAGCCTCCCATTTTTCAGGCTTCGTGTGCTCGGCAACCTTGACTTTATACAATTCTTTTTCAGGGAGCTTACGCGATAAACAAGTATTGAAAAAGAAGTCTATACCGTTGATAGCCGATATACTTCCCGTAAGCAAAAGACCGCCGCCGTACTTCAAAGGCAAATTTACTTTCCATTCTTCAGCGAGGGTATTACGTACACTTGCGATATAAGTCGCATTAAGATGTCCCCCTACCTTTTTCAACTTTGCGTCGTCGTTGTTATTCATTTCGAACCACTCGGACTTAAAAGTCGTAAGATTCATCGTTTGCAGGTAGGTCACATCCAAATCTATTGGGCGTAAATAACGGTCTTCTTGCAGAAGATTTTCTCGGATGACGTCCCACCCCCCTTCAATCCACTTATATTTTGTCAAGACGCCATTTTCGTAAAAGCCGACCTCTATATGCGAGTCGTCTAGCAGTGCTAATGCTTGAGCGCGCTCATCTTTATTGATAAGACGCAAACCACAAGTGCGAAAACCGACGTAGACTCCTGCGCATTGCAACTTAGCGCCTTCTAGAGCGATTTTAAATCGTTGGTAGTGCTGACTTTCTGCAAGAAATAATAAGAAGTGACAAGAGATATTCTTAGCGTAAACTCCTTCAAGGTCTGCAAGGGCACAAGGCTGTCCATCTTTTCTGTATTGCAGAGCCATATGATCTACAATTTCCAAGTCTTCTTTGGTGGTGTAAGAGAGATAAGCGTCTTGGAGCTTTTCGATGTCTTCCATTACAGCCAATTTATGATTGGCTGAATTGCCCGTGCACGTAACTGTACACTCGTAGTCCTCAACGATAATCGGACCACCTATATAGGCGACGTGTACCTCCTGCACCTCTACGCCCGTTTTAGTCTTTAACATGGTGCAGAGTTTTCGGATGCGCGACACCACTTGCGGGTTATTGTCAATTGTCATGTTGGTAATCCCATGACTTTCAACTGTCGCATAAACGATTTTTTCCTCCCCTGAGTCATCAAACAGGTGAAGCGCCATGGTAAATAACCGACTACCCAGATCTAGTACGGCGTAGTATTGACTCATCCTAAACCCTCGCTATTAGACTTTGTACTTACAAAGTTAGATTTTTGTTACATGAATATATTATTTGCGTCGCCCGACCACTTGGTTACTGTACTGTAAATCTAACGTAGCATAGTCATCTAACACATTGTCTTTTAGTAGCGAACGATACACAGAATAGAGCTTATTTAATTTGTACTCGTAATTATCTAAATTGCCCATTATGATAAGCTGCCCCCCTACGCGGGGTACAAGCTCCACATGTTTCCAGTTCTCCACATATATCTGTGCAAACTGAGAACGCCATAACGGATCGGCACTTAAAAAGCAAATAAATTGGAACATTTGATTCCAATTCATATCATGACAGACCTCCACAATCTCTTCCTGTGGCAGAAGTCCTCGTTGATGGAACTCTTGCTGCAAAAGACGTCCGCCCATGGGCAACCCCATATTTCCAGTGACTAATAATACGTGTGCCGTATAATTACGATCGACAGGAAATGTATAGCCTTGACGATCTACATAGCAAGAGGCTCCCGTAGAGCTGATTATTCGGAACAGCGGTTCACGTTGTAACATACGCACTCGGAGATAGCCATCGACGCCATAATAAACTTGTACATCGCGCACTCCGCTTAAGTCGTTTAAGCGCGTTTCTAGCTCTGCGGTATTTATGGACAAGAGCGGATGCCCCATAACGTCAGGGAAGTTGTCTTGTATATAGCGGCGAATTCTTGCCTTTGTAACAAAAGCCAGTTCTCCACTATCAAGGATTGTAATATCTATACCACGACACAGTAGCGCCTCAGCTTGTCCGCTGGCGTAATAAAAACCTAACACCAAGAAGACAAGAAATGCTATAAAAAATACAGACGCCGTGAGCCGCTTCCACCTCATCGTTGCGCGTCTTTTTTCATAAGAATATCAACAATAACAGGAGACAATGCACCTATATTTCCTGCTCCGAGCGTTAGGAGGATTTCTATAGGCAATGCATAAAGCACTTGTTCCAGATCTTCGGGCTGTACGAGCATTTTTTCAACGTGTTGCGGCACTAACCCTAATAACATTTCGGACGATACGCCCTCGATAGGTTCTTCTCTCGCAGAATAGATCGGGAGCAGCAACAATGTGTGCAAATCTGAGAGCGAAAAGGCGAAGTCTAGGGCAAAATCTCTTGTCCGCGTGTAGAGGTGTGGCTGGAAAATTCCAGTTAGTCGTCTATTGGGGTAACGTTTTCGCGTGGCCGAGATAATAGATTTCAATTCGTCGGGGTGATGTGCGTAGTCATCTATATAGACCATGTTCGCAGACTCATAGCAGATCTGATAGCGTCGTTGTACACCACGAAAATCTCGCAACGAAGGCACAATCGTTTTCAACTCAATACCCACTTGTACACAAGCGATAAGCGCTGCCATGGCATTCTCTACATTGTAATTTCCAGGAATCCCAAGCACAACCTCAAGAGGGCTCTCATGGCGAGAGTGAAATACAAAACGCGTCTGAGCGCCTCTGCCTTCTATGTCAGATGCCCAGTAGTCACAATCTTCAGCATAACCATAGGTAGTAACCTCGAGCCCTTGCTCGAGAAAGTACTCTTGTGCCGACTGCTGCACGATAATCTGCTGGCGGACATTTTGCTTTGCAAACTGCCTAAAGGTCTGCACCAGATTGTCAAATGTCCCGTATACATCGAGGTGATCGGCAGCCATGGAGGTGACAATAGTCACATACGGGTTAAGCTGTAAAAAGCTCCGATCATACTCGTCGGCTTCCACCACGAGGTTGTGTTGCCCTTTATCGCCCAAATATAGGTTGGAGTTTACATTGAGACTGATGCCTCCCATAAATGCGTCGCATCCCTGACTTTGCGAGAGCAAATACATCAACAGAGTGGTCGTGGTCGTTTTACCGTGAGCGCCTGCTACGGCAAATACTCGGTAGTCGCGCGCAATGACGCCGAGCACTTCGGCACGTTTATAAATTCGGACGCCCTGCCACCTAAAGAACTCGATCTCAAGCGCATTGGGGGGTAAAGCAGGCGTATAGATTATCAATGTTCGTTTATCTGGTTTTCGATACGAAGCTGGTATTAAGGCAGGTTTATCAACATAGTGAATTACAGCACCTTCGGAAGTTAACTGACGCGTTAATGGTGTTTCAATCTGATCATATCCTGCCACTCGCTTCCCACAGTGCAGAAAGTAGCGCGCTAAGGCGCTCATACCTATTCCCCCAATCCCGAGAAAATAGACCTGCTCCACTGCGGCTAAATTTATATCTATTGCTTCCATCTCGAACGCTCGCTCCGATTTTGCTTTGTTATTGTTGTAACTTAAATATGCGCAAAATATTTCTAAGTATTTTCTGCAATCTATTTGTTCAGTTGTGCAATGTACTCCGCGATCTCCATGGAAGCCTTTGGGCGTGCCAAAGCTAGGAGCGCTTGGTGCATAGTAGCCTTGTGGTTATCATCTGAAAGTAACTGCTCGATTTCACTCCATAGACGTTCGGCAGCTTCATTTTCACGAACTAATATAGCAGCATTGCATTCTTCTAGTACGCGTGCATTTTTCGTTTGATGATCTTCTGCCACGTAGGGCGACGGTACTAAAATTACAGGTTTTGCAACAATACACAGTTCTGAGATGGCGATTGCTCCTGCACGAGATACGATGATATCGGCTGCTGCATAGGCATTATCCATACGGGCAATGAACGCGGTTGGAATGATATTCTTCACTCCCGTGGCGTCTATACGTGCGCGTATAGTCTCAAAATCTCCTGCACCAGTCTGTAACAACACTGTCAGCTCGGGGTGTTGTCCTACCTCTTTAGCACGATCTATAATAGCTTCCGAAAGGCGTCGTGCTCCTAGACTTCCACCGATTACCAAAATATTTTTTGTAGCTGCGGGTAGCCCCAATGCTGCGCATGCTTCCGATCGGGCAGGGAGGGGGCATAGGAGTTCCTCACGAACTGGATTACCCGTAAATACGATTTTCTCGGCGGGGAAATAACGTTCCATGTTAGGATAGGCTACTGCGACACGATGTACTTTCCTTGCCAACATTCGGTTTGCTTTGCCAGCGTAACTATTCTGCTCTTGGATAAAAGTGGGGATCTTAAACTTTTGTGCTGCTTGCATAGCAGGCACACTAGCATAGCCACCCACACCTATCACCACGTCAGGAGCGAAATCGCGTACAAGCTTTTTAGCTTTTCGATTGCTTTTATACCAACGGAGCAAGAAGCGGAACAAAGCTAATGGCGTTTTCCTGCGCGGTACTCCCTGTATCGGGAGTCCTACAATCTGAAAACCCGCTGCGGGGACTTTTTCCATTTCCATGCGCCCCTCCGCCCCCACAAAGAGCAGTTCGAGATCGGGGTTTCGTTGTTTTAATGCCTTGGCAATAGCAATGGCAGGGAATATATGCCCCCCCGTACCACCGCCTGCAATCATAGCTTTATGCAACATCGCGCACCTCCCCTTCATAGAGTTCTTTTTTCTGCTGTCGTGCCACGCTCTGTATCATTCCAAGTTCTACGCACGTGGCCAGAACAGATGATCCGCCCATACTTACAAGCGGGAGGGGAAGCCCCGTTACGGGTCCCCAACCAATAGAAATAGCAATATGAACAAATGCTTGTAAAACAATCAGGATACCAAAGCCAGCACAAAGATACGTATGGTAGGGTTTCCGACTCGCACGCATTATGGCATAAATCCGGAATAATAACCAGATGTATAAACCCATTACAAGGATGGCAAGTATAAGCCCCCCTTCCTCTACAAGACTTGCAAAGATGAAATCAGAATAACTTTCGGGGAGTACCAGACGCTGCATACTATTACCTGGTCCTTTTCCCCATAAGAGTCCATTGGCAATGGCAATCTTGGCATGCAAGCCTTGGAAATTATCACCACCTGCATTCCAAAAAGTATCCCAGCGGCTAGCCCAAGTAGAGACTCGGGTAGCAAAAGGAAGGTAAGGTGCCAATTTTATAAATGCCCCTAATGAGCCTACGGCTAGAAGCAAGATATAGAGCAGGTGCTTCCATTTCACATTGCCAATCATTAACAAAATAAAACACGACAAACCTACCAGTACGGCAGTACTGAAGTTAGCAAAAAGAATCAGAAGACAGATGATGCCTATCGCAAAAACTAATGGGAAAAGGACGTAAGAAAAGCTTTTAAGCTGTTCTCTTTTCTCGGCTAGTATAAGCGCGATGTATAGGATAAGCGGTATACGAACCAAGTCTGACGGTTGGAGTGTGACCCCGAGCACTTGAGTCCATCGGCGTGCGTTGTTAGCCTCCATACCAAAGACCAGTGTTGCGGCAAGCCATATGCCCATAAGTAGCAATACGGGGAGCGCTAATCGTGCATAGATCCCAGTAGGGAACATGTGTACTAAAAACATAGCGAGCCCCCCCAATGCGAGCAAGCCTATCTGTTTGAGCAAGTAGTGCTCAGTATCGCCTCCTGAAATTCTATAGGCGAGTGAGGCGGTAGTACTATAAACCTCTACAACGGAGATGAGCATGAGGGCGAGCACAATGATCCAAATTTGTCGATCACCGCGGAAGAGATAATTCCCTTTGCTCAGTTTCTGTCCTTTTGTCATAATGCCATGACAGCTTGCTTAAACTGTCGTCCCCGATCTTCGTAATTCTTAAACAAATCAAAACTTGCACAGGCAGGCGATAGGAGTACCGTGTCTCCTTTTTTTGCGAACCTTGCAGCCGCCTCTACAGCGTCGTGCGCAGAACGTACCTCAACAAAATTTTCTACTGCACCAGCAAATGCTAACCGCAGTTTCGCATTATCTACTCCTAAACAGATGAGCGTGTGCACTTTCTCTTTCACAAACCCTTGCAGCGGTGCATAGTCGTTCCCTTTATCTGTACCACCCGCTATCCAAACTACGGGGGTGGTCATACTTTCTAACGCATACCATGCCGAGTCTACATTTGTTGCCTTAGAATCATTTATGTAACGTACTCCGTCCCGCTCTCGCACAAATTCCAAACGGTGCTCTATACCTTTGAATGTACGCAGCACCTCGCAAATAATTTCAGTAGTTACGCCGCATGAAACAGCAGCCATGGAAGCTGCCAAAGAGTTGTAAACATTATGTTTCCCCTTCAACGACAATTCGCTTACGGGTATTTGCCACACCTGAGATCCTAATGTAATATGCAAAATAGCCTCGCACACATAGCCACCACGCAATTCCGTATTTTCTTGCGAGAAGTAAACACATCCAGCCGAAAGATTATGCGACGCCAAATAATTTTTAATCTCCGCATCGTCGGCATTAAGAATAAGCGTATCGCTAGCCCTCATATTTTGTGCAATACGAAATTTTGACGCCACGTAATTCTCCATTCTATGGTCGTAACGATCCAGATGATCTGGCGTGATGTTTAGGAGAATAGCGACGTCTGCCTTAAAATCAGACATGCCATCTAATTGAAAGCTACTCAGCTCAAGCACGTAAACGTCGTGTTGCTCGTCCGCCACCATACGCGCCAAGCTTCGCCCAACATTGCCCGCCATTCCGACATTTAGACCGCCAGCATGTAGAATCTCGTACACGAGATTCGTAGTCGTGGTCTTCCCATTACTCCCTGTAATACAAACCCACTTAGCAAGTGGGGCAAACGGGGCAGCAAACTCAATCTCGGAGATTACTTTAGCTCCTGCCTGTTTTAGACTCACTACGACTGGCGCAGTATCTGGAATGCCAGGGCTTTTTACTACTACCTTCGTCCCGCGCATTCGCTCCAGCATATGTTGCCCCTCTTCAAAAGCAATGCCTAGAGCCACGAGCTCTTTTTTATGCTCTGGCGAGATTGTGCCCGAATCACTTAAAAAGACCTCAAAACCTTTTTTGTGCGCCAGATAGGCAGCTCCCATCCCACTCTCGCCAGCTCCGAGTACTACTACGAACTCTGCCATCTTCCGTTTGTATCTACCGAATTTTTAATGTCACAATCGTTAATACAGCCAAGAGCAATCCCACGATCCAGAAGCGGAGGACGATCCGCGATTCGGGTATACCCTTTTTCTGATAGTGATGATGCAATGGCGACATGAGAAAAATACGGCGTCCCTCCCCGTAACGTTTGCGTGTATACTTGAAATAACCCACTTGCAGTACAACAGATAGACTTTCTACGAGGAAGACGCCACAAAGAATGGGAAGGAGGAGCTCCTTTCGTACCAGAATCGCAAAGACCCCAATTACCCCCCCAATAGTCAGACTACCCGTATCGCCCATAAAAATCCGTGCGGGGAAGCCATTGAACCACAGGAATCCCACCAACGCTCCTACAAATGCGCCCATAAAGACCATGAGTTCGCCGACGTTGGGGATGTGTGCGATGTTCAAATAACTCGCATAAATCACATTGCCCGAGAGGTAAGCAAACAAGCCTAATACTGCCACAATAGGTACACTAACCCCCGCAGCCAAACCATCTAAGCCGTCAGTCAGATTAGCACCGTTAGAAACCGAAGTCACTATTATGAGAACCACAATGGCAAACAAAAGCCACGCAAGTACCTTTCCTTGAGGTCCATCTAATGGAATCAACCAATGATAGTCAAACTCATTGTTCTTAACAAAAGGGATGGTGGTGGTCAAATCTTTCTCGAGGGTAGGAACTGTCGTCTCTACTACTTCTGTAGTTGCCGTATTATCAGATTTAACACTACGAGCGCGTACCCCCGTTTCAGGACTCACAAAGAGCATAAGCGCAACAAATACGCCAAGCGTCACTTGCCCTAAAACCTTATACCGCCCTTTTAGACCCGCTTTTCTCTGTTTGAATACCTTAATATAGTCATCTAATCCACCTAAGAGAGCTAACCAGACCGTAGAGACAAGCATAATGAGCACATAGGCATTTGTCAGGTTCGCAAAGAAAAGCGTGGGGATCAATGTAGCTCCTACAATGAGTAAACCGCCCATAGTGGGCGTGCCCTGCTTTGATTTCTGCCCCTCAAGACCTAAGTCGCGGATTTCCTCGCCGATTTGGTTTTTACGCAATGCACGAATCAATGGCTCTCCAAAAATGAGCAATAACAGGAGCGCCAATAGGAAGGCCATTCCTGTACGAAAAGAGAGATATTGCAAAAGCCCGAGCCCAGGTATATCCCACCCTTCAAAAAGTGTATACAAGTGATAGAACATATCTAACCTCCTTATCAAATTTGTTCGAGCGCTAAGCGCAATTCGGTCACGTCGTCAAAAGGGTGCTTCAGATCGCCGATCTGCTGATAGGCTTCGTGCCCTTTTCCTGCCACCAAAACAAAATCGCCCTTCTTCGAGAGCGCTACAGCCATGCGTATCGCCTCTCGTCTATCGGTAATGCAGTAAACTTTTGCGTGCTGTTCCTCGGAGATGCCTTCATACATCTGTGCAATAATATCTTCGGGCTTCTCGTGTCGCGGATTATCTGATGTAAGTAGTAACTTCTGACAGTATTTTATGGCAGCAGCCGCCATGAGAGGTCGCTTCCCAGCATCGCGATCCCCGCCAGCTCCTATTACGCCAATTAGGTTCGCTCCCCTAGGGAGTATAGTTGTAAGCGTATCTAACACTTTTTCAAGAGCGTCGGGAGTATGTGCAAAATCTACTATACCGACTCGCCCAGCCATTTTAATGTATTCTAAGCGTCCACGAACGGGGCGCAGCAACGTGAGTACTCGTAGAACCTCGGTCGTCTCAAAGCCAAGTAAGCAGGCAGCTCCATAAACTGCACTAATATTGTAAGCATTAAAACGCCCCAAAAGCATTAAGTATAAGTCTACTCCGTTGAGGCGGAGCTGCATACCCTCCAAATCTTGGCTTACCAGTTCGCATTTTACATAAGCGAGGTTGGTAAGCGAGTAGTATTCCTTACGCGCCTTGCAGTTCTGTAACATAAATGTTCCGTTAGGGTCATCCAGATTAGAGAGCGCAAAACTGGAGGGAGGCAACATATCGAAGAAAAGTTTCTTTGCATCGCGATAGGCTTGGAATGTACCGTGGTAATCGAGATGATCTCGTGTTAAGTTGGTAAAAATTCCCCCCGCAAAAGAGATTCCTGCCACGCGGCGTTGTACCAGTGCATGCGAGCTAACCTCCATAAATGCATAACGACAACCCGCGGCAACCATACGCGCTAAAAGCTCTTGTAATTCGTGAGGCGCAGGGGTAGTAAAAGCCGTAGGTTCTACTTCGGTATGAATCCGATTCTCCACAGTAGAAATTAAACCAGCTTTCTCGCCCATAAGCTCTACCAAATGATAAAGCAACGTGGCAACAGACGTTTTACCGTTTGTACCCGTTACGCCCACAAGCTTCAAGTGCCTACTTGGATTACCGTAAAGATTACTCACCATTCGCCCAAAGACTTCGGCACTATCAGCAACTTGCAGATAAGCCACCCCCTCAGTATACTTTTCGCACTTACTCTGATGGATTATGAGCGTCGCCCCCTGTTCTATAGCACCATCTATAAATTCATGCCCGTCTACTTTTGAGCCAGAAATAGCGACAAAACAGCTCCCCTGCAAGACTTTACGCGAATCAGCAGTAACATCTGTAAGCTCGGCAGGTAGCGTCCCGTGTTGTGCAAGCACGGAGACGCCCGATAACAAATCTGATACGGCAGTTTGTTTTATTATTTCGCTCATAATACACTCATTTCCAAAACTATAACAGCTCCTTTATGTGCTGCTGTACCTGGCGCTATACTCTGCGATTTAACAGAGCCACGCCCACGAAAATGTACGGTAAGCCCCGCATTTTCGAGCAAATATATAGCGTCCGACAGTGGGAATCCGACCACGTTGGGTACGTGTCCTGTCACGGTAGGACGCGCAGTCATGAGTATCTTACCGTCATTGCGGGAGGTATTTACCCATTGAGCATCGCTTGCGTCATCGG
Organism: Bacteroidia bacterium; assembly: GCA_905373625.1. Lineage (GTDB taxonomy): Bacteria > Bacteroidota > Bacteroidia > Bacteroidales > CAJPTX01 > Bacteroides_D. Next base: position 6,969 of record CAJPTS010000006.1, on the reverse strand, counting down.
AGTAATCTAAAGCTAGTTCGCGGAAGACTCGTCCCAAATCTATCTTAGCTCCTGGTTTACTAGAGGGTGCAGCATAAGAGTCGCTATGGGTATCATCATACCAAGGAAACCACTCGTTACGCGTGGCGTATACCTTCTCCGCGATCTCACGAAAGATTGGACCTGCCACCACATTCCCGTAATAACCGCTCTGGGAGGGCGACGTTATGACGACAATACAAGAATAACGGGGCGCATCCGCGGGAAAATAACCTACAAAGGAGGCCTGATAGTCTATCTTGCCGTCATTGCGATAGCCCATTTTCCCTCGTGCAATTTGCGCCGTACCCGTTTTCCCAGCAATGGTGTAAACCGCTGTCTGCAAATTCTTTGCAGTACCAGACTGTACCACCCCTTGCAATACTTGTTGCACCTGTTTTATTGTTTCCTTCGAGCAGATTGACGGAACCAAGACCTCGCGTTTATAGCGACGTATCACACGTCCGTGATGTACTAATTCTTTCACAAAACGGGGTCGTACCATACAACCGTTGTTGGCCACAGCATTATAAAATGCTAGGACTTGGAGGGGAGTCTGCTGTACCTCATAGCCGATACTCATCATGGGGAGCGAAACGCCAGACCACAGCGTATCACCTGGCGCCTTAATGTAGGGGCGTCCCTCACCCAAAATCGGTAAATCTAATGGTAAGTGAAGATGCATAGAGTACAGGTGACTAACAAAATCTTCTGCATGTCCCTGATAATTTTTCATAACGAGCTTTGCCACCGCCACATTAGAAGATAATTCCCATGCTTGCTGCACCGTTAGGACGCCATAGCCCCCTTTGCGCGAGTCGGTGATTACTTGGTCATAGACCTTGAGCTGTCCATTGCCCGTATCGATCGTATCTGTGAGTTTTACTTTCCCGTCCTCGAGCAGAGCAATTAAGGAAGCAAGCTTAAAGGTACTCCCAGGTTCGGTACTAGCGCCAACAGCATAGTTTACCTGCTCTACATACAGACGATCAGGAGTACGTGTCAGGTTGGCAATAGCTTTTACTTCGCCCGTAGCCACTTCCATTACGACCACCGTACCGTGATCGGCATCGTTTCGTTGCAACTGCTCAGCGAGGGCGCGCGTCGCCACGTCCTGTAAATTGAGGTCGATTGTCGTAACAATATCATAGCCGTCCTGCGGCGCTATGTAGTCTGCCGAGCCTACGGGGATGAGCTTTCCACCAGGCGAACGTTGCATGATTCGTACACCCTTCTTGCCCTCCAGATCGTAATTATAAGCTCCTTCTAAGCCAACACCAGACCCTGCATTAACTCGCCCAATGGTACGACTGGCAAGAATCCCTAACGGTTTCATCCGTTGTTCTTCACGCTCTATAATGAGTCCGCCTTTATTCCTACTTAGACGGAGAAGTGGGAACTGCTTCAGTTGTTTCAGCTCGAGGTGATCTATCACACGTGTCCCCAGTCGGTAATAGCGATTACCTACACTGCGCTGCTGTACTAACTCGCGCCGATAACTTTGTTCGCTTCTGTCCTTAAAAAGTCGCGAGAGGCAAAGCGCAAGAGAGTCTACATTTGCGGCGAAGAGTGAATCTGACATGCCCTTCGCCAACATATCGATATGCACATTGTACATGGGCATCGAGGTGGCTAACAAACGCCCATCCTCAGCCAAAATGTTGCCCCGACTTGCCGCGAGCTCATACTCCGTGTAAGCCAGCTTTACACCGCGGCTGCGCAGCTCGGCACCGTCTACATACTGTATCCAGAGTATACGAATAACGAATGCCACTCCTGCTCCGATGAAACAAAGCAAGAGAATCGTAAAGACGTTAAGCGACCGCTTTTTCAGATCCACGTTGCGCCCTCCTAACGTTCGTAATACTTGATCCGTATGGGCGGACGGCGCGATTCCTGTAGCTCCAACTGGCGCTCCTCTACCAATTTTGCCACCTCAGACTCTTTGCTCGTTCGCATCAATTTCGCATTGAGAGTTATAGACTCACTCCGGAGGTTCTTTACCTCCTCCTCGAGCTCTTGCTCTTGACGCCACAATTTATCATAGTAATTGCGCATGGAGATATAGAGTACACAAAGCGCGCAGACCAGAATCCAGAACTTTAGGTCGAAAGCAAAAAGCCCACGTCCTTCCTGAGCGGGCGTAGCTCGTTTTTTTTCTCGCGTCGGTTGTCCTGCCTCAGACTGCACTTCGTTTTCTGGAACGAAACCTGAACCGCTGCTTTGCTCGTTCGCAGTTGTATCTTCTACTCCACTAGTCATCTTCTTATAAAAGTCTTACGTTCTGTAGAGTCGTACGCCTTTTTGCTTTTCCTAATCTACTCTTTCACCCACCCTCAGTCGTGCACTACGCGATCGCGAATTTTCATTCAGTTCTTCAGTACGAGCCCGCTCTGCGCCTTTATTTAATAGCGTAAATGGTGTGTGTGTATTGCCAAACAGATCGCGTTCTAATATACCATCGCAGCTTCCCGTTCGGAAAAAGTTCTTCACCAACTTGTCTTCTAACGAATGGTACGCAAGTACCACAACACGTCCTCCCACCTTTATCAGCTCGGGTAACTGTACCAAGAGGCGTTCTAAGCTCTGCAATTCTGCATTCACCTCTATACGCAATGCTTGAAATACGCACGCCAAAATCTTCTGCAAGTGTGCATCGCGTCCGTAAACACTCTGCACCAATTCGCGTAATTGTCCTGTAGTTTCTAACGCCGTGACCTTTCGCGCTGCAACTATGGCTTTCGCCAGTTTATTGGCAGAGCGCAACTCACCGTAGCGGACAAACAGGTCTGTTAGCGCGTTCTCATCATACGAGGCAAGTACTTCCGCTGCTGTGCGTCGTCCCTGCTGATTCATACGCATATCTAACGGCGCATCAAAACGATAAGAAAAGCCTCTTTCAGGCTCGTCTAGGTGGTGAGAGGAGACACCAAGATCTACTATTACCCCGTCTAACAAGGGGGCATGGAAGTAGTGCAGCCAGCGCGACAGATGCGCGTAGTTAGCATGAACGGGCGTTATTCGTGAGTCATCGGGGAGATTTGTAAAAGCCTCCTCATCGCGGTCAAAACAATAGAGATGACCCGTGGAATCGAGTAGTTCTAATATGGCACGAGAGTGACCGCCTCCACCGAAAGTAAGATCAGCGTAATACCCACTGGGACTTACTTTTAGTAGTTCGATGCTTCTTTCTAAAAGAACGGGAGAATGATAGGGCATGTATTACTCAGCAGTTTGCTACAATAGGGTAGCTCACTGCCAATACCGAGGCGTATAGTTGCACTTTTTTATGTACAACACGCACTAAATGAAGCACACTAAGCCCACTTGTGCCTCGCCATACCTCCACTCCTACGCTCATGAACAGCCCTACCTCCGACGTACAAAGGTAGTACTTTAATAGAGACGAGAGACAAAAGAAGAGAGACAAAAGACGCTAAAAGCTAGAAGTAGGCACAAAGTGCAAATAAAAAGTAAAAAGCTAGAAGCTAAAAGTAATGCAACGCATGCAGAAATCGTTATAAATCAATCCATTTTGTTGCTACTGAACAAACCGATTATCTGTCTATACGTATTGCAATTATCGCATTCTTAAATTTGCAGTGCTGCACAGAGAAAAAAAAACTACTGCACGGCAGCATGGGTTTCTTTTTGCTTTTCGACGGCAATACTCTGGTATTCGGTAGCCGAGAGACCGTATTTTTCCTTGAAAAGGCGGTAAAACGTTGTGCGAGAATTAAATCCTGCCATGATCTCTACGTCTGCAATACGCCATGAGGTAGGCGATGAGAGGAGCTGAGCTGCATATTCTAATCGAAGCCCATTGATGTATTCGAGAACCGTCGCGCCGTTTTCATGTATTTTCACGGCCTCGGCCAAGTAAGTTCGGTTTGTGCCCAGTTCGTTTGCCAGCATTACATTAGAACAATTCGGATCGCGAAAGAGTTGTTTTTCTTGCATAAGTAGGCACAATCGGTTATAGATCTGCACGTCTCGTGGGAGCTCTTCGTAGAGCTGCTCTTCTTGTTTTAGGATAGCAAGGTGGCGTTTACGTGCATTATTAAGGCGTAAATCATTCTGAATCACGTCATAAAGAGATCGATTCTTTTTACGTAATCGCCGCGTATAGACAACCAACAAGAGGACACTAGTGGTCAATAATGCTGTGGCAAGTGAGACCAAAAACAGACGGTTATAGAGGAGACGTTGTTCGGCTTTCAGCTCATTCACCTTAAAAAGGGTATTAAACTCATTGAGTAAGTTTGCGTTGAGCCCCGTCTCTACCGAATCGTGCAACAAAATATATTTGTAGTAGCAATGTGCTGCACTATCGTATCGCTGCGAGAGATAGAAGAAATTGCCCCGCATACGCATTTCATTGGTAGAAAGTAGGGTGAGCCCCGAAGCGTCGTCCCACTGAATTCGTTTCCAATTGTAAACCAAAGCACTGTCGTACTCGCCTAACGACCTGAAATAGTTTTCACGCGTGTCTAAGACTAGACTTTGTACAGTGGGCGGACAGTGTGCCACCATACGATCCATAGAATCTAGGTATTGGGCAGCTCTTGTTTTATTTCCTAACAATAGCTCGGGATAAATGGCTTCGGAATAGTAGTAAGCATATTTCATAAAAAGAGTACCACCGTCCTCTTTTTCTGACCTCGCATTTGCTTTGTCGAGACGTTGTTTCCAGCGAGTAAGCGCCTGTTGCAATTCTGCGGTCTGCTCTATTTGGTAAAGAACATTGCAGTAATCATAATAGGCGTCGAGCTCCTGCGTCGAGACATTATCAGTCAAAGCAAAAAGCTCAAGGCATCGTTTGAGCGCATCTAGTGCGGGCTCAGCCTCCAGATATATCTGGATGTAGGAGAGCCCAATCTTGTACAACGACACCGCTTGTCCAAAAATACTGCCACGCTCTTGGGCATCTTGGTACATCGCCTGCATTTCTTGCAAGGCACTGTAATTGCGATCTTGCAACAAGTACATGTCTACGAGCAAATTGCGCCCAGCGTAATAGTATTCCAAATTGCCTATTTTGAGTTCGTAAGCGAGCGCATCGGGCAGCTCGGCTTCTAAACGATCAAAGTTGTTGAAATTGAAATAGCAAACCATCAGACTGAGATATGCCCTACCCGCATTTTCCGTATCGCCGATCTGATCTGCTTCTTCCAACAGCTGCTTCCAGCATTTTTGCTCGTGGAGCGAGTCGCCCAAATTATAGGCGCAGTCGCAAAGATTAGCTAGAGCTTCAGTGCGTTGTTTGCCTTTGAGGCACGGTAAAATAGCCTTGATGGAATCAATCTTTTGTTGACTAATATTCTGCGCCACGAGCAGCACAGGTGCAAAAAGAAGCCAAAGAGCAAATAACGTTGTTACAAAGCGCATATCTATTCTTTTGAAAGGAACAAATTTACGAATAGATAAATAATAACAAATTCCGCATCGCTGAGACGCGTAACGTCCCGCTTATCTATCAATAATATTTTTTATACAACGGAGATAAAAAGTAAAATCATAAAAACAAATGACTTAAATATTATCCACAAACCTTCACTACTTGATTTCAATAAATCAATTTGTTCTTGGATAGAACGCGATTCTTTATTGACCATATAAAAAAATGACTCGCCAGCAGATCTTACGGTATGCTAAGCGAGTACTGTTATCTTTGAGTGTGGAACACCACAACCTTCTTTCACACTGCGAAGGTAGTGTGTTTTTATTAACCGTGCGCAACGTAAACACGGCATTATAAGGGATTGTTGAAAACAAATTTTTATGCATTCCATGTGTTCATCTAATGGCTAAATATGTTTTGCCCTACATTACAATTCCAAGGAATTTTCATTAAGGAGAAAATCATAAATACTCATGGTGGTTATCCCTTGCGCATCTCTTGTTACAGGACATTCCTCACCTAATACGATTATTTTTTTGAACGAATCATCCACCTTTAATAGCGAGGCTCGCTCTTGTTTCAGTTTTTCATCAGATTCCATTCTGTATGCCGACTGGATGTAGTATCTCTGGCTTCCGAGATTACAGACAAAATCGACCTCCAGAGTAGAACGTTGCCTTTTTCCGCCTTCTTGGGCGTGCACAATAGGAACAGCTCCAACGTCTACATTAAAGCCACGGACACGCATCTCATTGTAAATAAGATTCTCCATCAAATGGCTCTTTTCATATTGCCTAAAATTGATACGAGCATTACGCAACCCCAGATCTAAGAAATAATATTTGAAGGGGGAGTTTATATAACGTTTACCTTTTATATCATAGCGGGTTGCTTTTTCAACAAGAAAAGAGTCACACAGGTAGTCAATGTAATCCTTTATTGTGTCATAGGCTATTGCAGATTTTTTCTCACTACGAAAAGTATTTGCAAGTTTGTTGGGGTTTGTCAAAGCACCGATGCCCGATGCCATGATGTTTATAAGCTCCTCTAAATCATCATTTTTCCGTATTTCGTACCGATCCTTAATGTCCTTGATATAAGTTTCATCAAACAGAGATTTCAAGAACTTTACCTTTTGCTCCTCCGTCGTAAATGACAGTATCTGTGGTAATCCGCCATATAGCAGATACTCATTTAGCCCTGCCTGAACAGAGCCTTTATAGGCAGACATATATTCGCGGAAGCATAAGGGGAACATTTTTACCTCATAGCCACGCCCACGAAATTCTGTTATAACATCCTTCGATAGAAATTTTGCATTACTACCCGTAACATACACATCAACATGCTGCATCTTGAGAAAACTATTGAGAACTTCCTCAAAATGCACCAACTGCTGAACTTCATCTAGCAGCACATAATACTTCTCTTTATCTCTGATGCTATTCTCAACATAGGAATACAGATTCTCTGGATTTCTTAATTCTCTATTCTTAAATATTGGTGTCCGGTAAACTTTTTTGATTGGGAGAAAAAATAGGGCGAACCTC